>NZ_JBMFGY010000141.1:4478-6888 GCF_049977125.1 Acidiphilium sp.
GCCCCGAAGACGATCCTGCAGCAAATCCTGAAACCACCCCCGGCCAGCATTGCGGCGTTGCATCCGGAACCGATGGATCCGGTTCTCGATGCGGCCTGTCGGGCGATGATCGAACAGGCGGAGGCCTGGGCGCGCGGCGATGCGGCCGCAGCGGCGCAGGCGGTCGAGGCGATGCGGACACCGCAGCCTCGCCACCAGCGCACCAGACTCCCCCGGATCGAGCCCGCGGCGTTTCATCAGATGCTCACCACGCTCAACCAGCGGATCGAGACGATCGCGAAGGGGGGCAGATGAGCCTGTTCGTCGAGCCCGGTGCCGGCCCCGCACCGATCGTCCGCTTCATCGAGGCCGCGCGTCGGCCGGTCGATATCGAAGTCTATTATCTCGCGAGCAGGGCGGTGCTCGGGGCGATCGCGGCGGAGCATGCGCGCGGGATTCCGGTGCGCGTGATCATCGACGGCAAGCCCTACCGGATGTCGCACCGTCTCGTCGCCCGGGAAATCGCGCGGCTGCGCGCGAGCGGTGCCGAGGTCCGGACCGCACCGGCGCGGTTCGAAGGGGGTTATCGGTTCGATCATGCCAAATACGCAGTGTCTGGCGGCAGGGCGCTGATCGGGACCGCGAACTGGGATGACAGCGCCTTCCATCGCAACCGGGAATACATTTGCACGAGCGGCGATCCCCGTCTCGTCCAGGCGCTGCATCGCGTGTTCATGGCGGACTGGACCGATCGCCGAGCCGGTTCGATGGTGCGGGGTCTGTCGCACCGTCTCGTGCTCTCGCCGGGTGCCGAACCGAAACTCGCGGCGATCATCGGCCAGGCGGGTCCGGTCGATATCGAGGCCGAGGAACTGGGGGATGACCCGGCGCTTCTCCATGCGATCGCGCGCAAAGCCTCGCTTGCGCGGGTGCTGCTGCCCGCGAAACTGTCATCGACCGATCGGGCCGATGTGCGCCTGCTCCGTCGCGCAGGGGTACAGGTGCGGCTGCTGGCGGTCCGGCCGGTTTATCTTCATGCGAAAATGATCGTCGGCGACAGTTACGGCTTCATCGGGTCGGAGAATGTCTCCCGATCGAGCCTCGATGACAACCGCGAGGTCGGCGTGGTGATGACCGCACCCGCCCATCTCGCAACCTTGCGCGGGACATTTCGTACGGATTGGAGACGTGCCAATGTGGACCGCTGATTCGACCGGACCAGGGGAGGAGAGACATGCATTATCTGGTCGTGCTGGTGCTGCACGCGATCGTCTATGGCGTCGTGTTTCACCTGTTGCGATATCTGACCGGACCGGAACTGGCCGGTCTTGCCGTGGTGGCCCTCGGCGGCCTGTTGCTATTCCGCCGAAGGCCCCTGCTGCGCCGGCGTTATCAAAGTCAGCGCTGGTAGGTCGCCATGGTCAAGCATCTGTTGTATGGCCCCCGGCGCACGGCCCGGATCGAGACCTACCTCAGCCTTCACCCGAACGATCGCCTGATCGAATATCTGGGCAAGAATTACGATTCGATCGAGCGGACCATCGCCAGGACCGAGAGCATGGAATTCATCCTGGGGGTGATACGCCAGAATCGTATCCGCGATCGGGACGGCAAAGAAGTCACGCTGGAGGCGCTCGAAAACGCCTGGCAGACCATGAACACGGCAATCCTCCGCGGGTTCGGCAGGCAGAACCCGTCTCCGGGTTTCCCCGATTTGCGGGAACCGGTTCCCCGCTGGCGGGAACGACCGCGTTACAAATGGCCTGTGGTGCCCAAAGGGAATCGTCGTCGTGACGGGGCAGCCGCAAGCCAGCCAACCGGAGAGGCCGGGCGTCCCGCTGAAGGAGCCGGGGAGACCGGATCGGATACTGGCGAACCCGATCCCGATCTCGCACCCGAACGCGGAGACGGCGAACCGACGGACTGATCGTTCGGCGCCTGCGGACAGCGGCGATCGCGCGGGATCCGCGCTGTCGCGCATTCTCGATGAGCATTACGAGGAGATCGCCGCACAGCGCGGCCGGGGTGATTCCTGGCAGCCGGTTCTCGACTGGCTGACCGCAAATGGCATCACCGATACCCGGGGCAGGCCGGTCTCACCGATACTGCTCGCCGCCACCTGGGCGCGGGTTGGCAAGGTCCGGGCCGCGCGGGGGCTCGGCCGCTCTCGGGTGTCTCTCACGCGCCATTCCACAACAGAGGAGAATTCCGCCATGTCCTCGAGTCCGACACCGCGACGTGTGGCGTTTACCGAGGCGTTCTCACAGGCTCTCGAAGACACCGATCGCCATTCACCGCTCTACCGCTTCATGGTGGAACACCACGATGCGATTGCCGAGAAGCGATCGCGCTACGGCAGTTGGGACAAGTTTCTCGAACTGGTTAACGAAGCGGGCATCAGGGACGGGCAGGACCGTCCGGTGACGGTTCG
>NZ_JBMFGY010000142.1:0-6864 GCF_049977125.1 Acidiphilium sp.
GCCCAGATGGCCACCCGCCCCATCTTCCACCGGACCGATGCCGCGATCCGCGGGCCTCGGAATAGCTGGGACAGGCACCGCGTCATGCCGTTCCCCACGCCAGCCTCAGGCATGGTGAACATCATGATCGCGATCAACGGAATACGCACGTATAACGGAGCCTGCTCGATCGTCACTCCTTCACTCGTCATGGTCATTCCGACAAACCGAGACGGCATCTGTCCCCGCACGAGCAGGGGAACCTTACAGAAGAGCCAAGTGTAACAATAAGTGCCAGGCCTATCCCCGCACCTGCGGGGGACTCGGCTTGAGATTTTATAACATAAACAAAAACAAGGGCCTATCCCCGCGCCTGCGGGGTAACTGGAAGGATAACCCGACGAGTAATAACATGTGGGGGCCTATCCCCGCGCGAGCGGCGGAACCTCTTAAATGTGAGACTCTGACGTTGCTAGTTATACGATATCAACGAGCAAAGGTAGGTCCTATTAACGAACCTTCATTTCTGGCACTAAACGGCGTAAGCTTAGTACGATGTTGTGCGTAATGATTTTCTTCGATGGCTCGCATAGAGCCTGATGACATTAGGCTGACCCATACCTGGGATTTGCCAGATTCCAGCCGTCCCCAATCCAGCCACACCAGCCCATGCCGGTCAGCGTGGGGAATGCGCGCTTTTTCCAACCCCATCTGCCCGGGCAGTCATGGCTACCTCCCGCTAGGTCGCAAGAGCAACATACCGTATCCGTACGCGGCATGACGGCCAACGCCTCTTGCCAAGCGTTCGGCCAATGCATCCCCGTCGCGGATAACGAGTTCACCATGAAACGTCACATCCGGTCCCTCTCTCCTTAAACCGTTTCGAATGGCAGCACTGCGTTCAAAACGAACGATCCGTGTCTGCGTCACCTCGGCAGCCTCGCTCATTCGTTCTGCAAGCCAGTTTCGATACACGGTCTCGCGGTCAATTTTGTCGTCGGGCGAAGGACCGTCGGGATGCCGGCGGATAGCCTCCAAAAGGAATGCATCGACCTCGGCTCCTTTTGGAAAGACACCCGCAGAAATCATCAGGCGTTTGACAGGTCGCGCCCGTAGATCGAAGGCGAGCCGCCGGCCTTTCGTCCATGTCTGCGGCATGGCCTTGGAATCAAGCCTGGCTGGATCACAAACGGCAAGTGCGTCGGGCATCCCGGTTTCTTTCGCGGTTTGCACAAGTGATGCGTGGTCCGTTCTCGCGTAAGCATAGAGTGTGGCATTCACCGCGTGGGGCGCAACCATCAGACGGAATGGTTGCAATGCCGATTTTCCGAAAGTCTCACCGAGCAGATGATGCAGCGCAGCGCCCTCATCACCAATGAGTTTGCGATGCGCTGCCCAACGTCGAAACAAACCAAGATCCAGCGGAAGGCTGATCAGATGAAGCGCGGTCATGCGCCGACCGTATGCGGCACAAGGACACCCTCAACAATTTTTCGTGTGCCGCCATGTAACCCGGTGCGCCAATTACGCAGGTCCGGCAAATCGATAATTCGATGAACCAATGCGCCTTCGGACGGTCCTTCCCCAAGAGGCCAGAACGCTCGCATCCGCTCTGGGTTCCCCTCTTGCCGGGGAACCTTTTGAAGCGCCTTATACGCCGTTGGCGCCATAACGAAATGTTTCTGTCGCACGGGGGCCGACGGCAAGCAAGATTTTCGGCCGATGAATAACGGACGCGCCGGACGATCCAACTTCGCAGCGAGCATATCGAGAGAGGGTTCGTTATTTGGCGGCACCAGCCGCAGGGCGAGGATCATGGAGGCGTCCGCGTGATAGTCGCGCAGGCGGCGATGAGGGGCGTCATAGCTTGCCCCATTACGCCCCTCTGGCTCACCCCATGTGGTCCAACCTCTATCATTCTTTTCCAACTGCGCATTCTGAGTATCGGTAAGCACACCAAATCCACTTTCCCTTTCCCAGCTAGCAGCAAAAATCAATCGGTCCTGGAGAGCCTGATGCGCTTCCCATTCGGTTCGCCGCCAGCCCAGGGCGTTGGCCAGAAAACCAGTCAGCATAGAGGCGGCCGGAAAGTCGCGCGTCGCGCCCATATGATCAATCGCCACACCGCCAAAAGCCAAGAGCGGAGCCTCCAGCCGAAGGATCAGCCAGTGATGATCAGGCATCCGGCGCGGCTTCCACCTGTGCGGCACCCCATGTCGCCAGTGCCTTTAACGAAAATGGCCCGTAGGCGTGCAGTGGCATGTCGGCAACAGAGAGGTAACGGCGCTCCTCACCGGTTTCATAGGTTGCGTCAAATCGAGCGAGATGGCCATCAAGGGCCGCGACCGCTTGGTCAAGATCATGGCCGATTGGTTTACGATAGGCGGTGGCAAGGCTGCGTGGCTGACGATCTCCAGCTTCGACGAGCATCAGTTCCGCACGGCCAAAGGGGGCGGTCGAGCCACGTTTGGCACCAGGTGAAACCTCGGCGATCAGATGAACGAGATTGTGAACCACCCTGGCGGCCAGACCCCGATCGCGACCGCAATTGGCTATCAGACCTGGCAGGTCAATCACCACGTACCCGTAAAACAGGCCGGAGGTGATCTCAGTTTCCTGGATGGTATCGGCGCCACTGTAATCCTCGTCTTTTTTTAAATCATCGACGGCGGTGAAGTAATCGCCTTCGGCTTCCTCGGCGTGGACAGTGAAGGCGTGGGCCACATGCAACGGTGCGTCAATGTTAGCGGCTGGATCAGACGTGACCATGCGTCCAAACAAAGCAGCGGTCAGACCACCGGGCATGGCCGTCGTTGCCCGTACAGCCTTCATGTTTTCTTTAAAAAGCTTGGACCAATCGCCGGCTGCAGTTTTCACCGTCTTGGCGTCCTTCGCCATGGCAGCAAGACGTTCAGCCTCGCCTGCGAGCCAATTGATTTCAGGTGCTCCAAACAAAAGAGTCTGACGGCTTCGCTTACCCTTGTCAGCCTTTTCTCCGTAAACCGCCTTCTGAAATTCGGGTTCTATGGCCTCAACAATCTCGTCGGCATATTTTCCCCTAAGCGGTTTGATCACTAATTCTGTAACTAGGTCTCGCGAACGATAGGCGATTTCTGTACCCTCGATGCGGTGCAGGGCATGTGGGTCATTATCTGCCTTTCGCCAATGGCGCTTCAGGCATTGCGAAGAAATGCGTGTGCGGAAGGCACCACCATAGGGCAGACGCTTGGCGAGCCCGGTGTCGTCGCGGTTCAGTAATGCAGCGGTATAGGAATGCAGCGTGTGGATTTGCAGAAAGCGGGGGGCAGTCATCAGGCTTCTTCCTTTTGCTTGGTTTCATGCACCCTATGATCGAGCCGTCGGTAATAGGCGCGGGCAATTTCTTGTGGGATGGTTTTGCAGACGGGAAACAGAAGCAGTGCGGCAATTGCGGTGCAGTCAAAACCGGTATCAGACTTACGATTTGCCGCAAGCATTCGTGCGATACGTTCGAGAGTGTCAGCGCGCCGATCGGGTTCCGCCAGGAAGCGCATCAATCGAGTCTCAGAGACTAAGGGCCGCTCATTCACACCCCAGCTGGGATCACCACCATCGCAAAGCATTGTGCCGAGAAATAGATTGGGATTATGGACAGATGGAGCGCCAGTTCGTTCACCCTTGACCGCCAGAATCGCCATAATTTTGACGATCCTCATCCAGTTGGCGATCCTGTTTGCGTCCTCAATGAAGCCGCACTCGGTCGCCAGACGCCAGAAGGCAGCACAACCCGGATCACCGGGCTTCATCCGGCGCAATTCTGCAAGGTCGCCCGTATCAAGTGGCCGCATCACTGCAGACAATTTGCCGATTATCGTTTTGTAGTCGACTCTCTCTCGCTCAATCAGCATGACCCGCCCCCTCCCGTTCCGGTTGTTCGAACATTTCCGGATTGTGATGCCGGATGAAACCAATGAAGGCGCCGCGGGCTCTGGCCTCAGCGCGGGGGCGGAACATGCCTGAGCAGGGGATGCCGGGGAGCGCCGTTTCGAAGGCAGTTCTGGCAAGATTATATAGCGTCCTGGACCAGCGTAATTTTTGCCCCTCCAACCTATCGGGTCCCTCGTCCTGTGCTTCGAGACGGTCCCAAAGATATTGAAAGAAAATGCTATCCATGGCTCTGTCAAATTGATTTCGCGCTTTGCGCGCATAAATGTAATGACCTTTGTTTATCTTGTCGCGGTCACCGCTGGCCGCAGCAAGCGCCAGACTGTTGCCAATCGCCTTGTCAAAGACGCCTATGGTCGCGATCTGTGATTTTGCAAGCTCGTGCAGCTGCTCGCGGTTCGTACCCAAAGTGCGAGAGATTTTGCCGGCGATCGGCAAAATGCGGGACTTGAATCCTTCTGTCTTGCTGTTGCCGCGCGCCAATGCTTCAGCGACAAGGCTCATCATTTCCCGTTCGCCGTCGCAACTAGCCGGCCGGGCAAGTACCGGCATTATCCAATTGCCGGAAAACAGGAGATCGACAAGCGTGTTGTAGTCGAAATCTCGGCCGGCCAAGGTAAAGCTCTTGTTGTCAGTTTTATGAACGGGCGCGAACGGATCGCCCAAGGCGCCTTTCAGATGCTTGGCGTTGATCCGCGTGGCATTCGATGTGCCCTTCCACCCGGACAGAACGCCACTCACCATCGACAGCCGGACGCGACGGCAGACTTCGATGAACCAGAGATCGAGATCCTTTAGCTGTAACTGGTCGCCCTCAGGCCAGGGCGCTAGCCAGGTCAAACCAATCCCGTTTGATGAATAATAGTCATGCCTTTCAATCTCGCCTTCATACGTTTCAAGCAGTACTGTGACATCCCGCCGAAACCGAGCACCAGGGCGCGGTGTCATGATCTTTTCCGCGTTTGTTGGCAATGGCGCGAAGGTAAGCAAGGGACGCGAGGATGAGCCGCCATTCATACGCGCAATGCCCTGATTGCCCGCTCCGCCGTACCCTTCCCCCGTCTGCAACGACACCAGCGCGAACAGCCAATCCTCTGGCTGTCCCTGCCGGGCCACGGCCTGTTTGATATCATGATTTTTCGACGTGATCAGCAGATCAAGCGCATCGGCAGTTAGCACTGGATGACTGAGCGTCATACCTTTGGGCACTGACGGTTGGAGAAACGCCGGCTTTTCCCAGTCATGGACGACAAGGTTCCAGGGCTCATCAGCAGCAAAACCTGGCGCCAGGTTTCGCAAAGCGCTCGCCCAAGCCTCTTCGTCTTCGAAAATATGGCTTCCGCCCGATCGTCGCAGTGCGAGTGCCGCCAACTGCACGAGGAACATATGCCAGATTGGACCCTGATGCGGACGCAAGGCCGGAAAGCTTTCTACCTCATCTCGGGCCAATGCTGCGAAAAGGCCAGGTAACGTTAGCGAACGATGAGTACGGATCAGCGGCTCGGTGAGGATATTGAACATTTTACTCACCCATCCTGCTGCGGGGCTTTCCGCGAGTGCGGGGAAACAAGCATCTCTGGTTCTGTATCAGATTAAAATATGACCTATCCCTTGGTGTTATGCCTAGGAAATATTTTATCTCCGCCGGAACGTCCCAAAAAAAATATCCGTCTTTTTTTGACACAAGCGGGTGTGTAATGACGTTGAGGTAAACGGAGCAGGCGATTCTCATACCCATACCATCGTTAATCGTTCAGCGAGATTACATCAATTAGATGCGCGATGGCGGTTTCACCAATTATTTTGATTTAAATGAGCTTGACCGTCTGCCGCAAAACTGAGCCTCTCCAACTTTAACCGAATCAGATAGTCCCCCATCATGGCCCTGGTATATGGATATGCATGTTGTAGATTTCGTCGTAATCGTCTTGTAGTTTGCCAGCCCGATGACAATTTTCCCGTAATGAAGTCGGATGAAGGGCTAGGCAATGTCCAGGCGGATGTCGAATTTCGCCGGGCGACGTTGGCTACCTTAGCCTGTAGGCTTGGGGTATCGAATTCACTGAGAGAGGCAACGCCATGAGGACGTATTCCAAATGCGCGGAGGTGCCGCTGCCTGCAATTTTAGAAGATGCTCGGGAAAAAGTAGGGGGGAGCTTTGAGCGGTTCTCCCTCAGCGCCGGCATCGCGAGGATGAGCGCGATGATGGAGCAGCAGGCGGCAGCGCTGTGCAGGCAGCGTCATGATCGATCGGCAGGCAAGCCGGGCCATCGCTGGGGGAGCACGTAGGAGTCGATCGGCTTTCACGGCGAGAAAGTCGTGGTTGGGCGACCGCAGCTACAGATGAAGGGCGGCAAGACCGAGCTCGCCTTGCCATTCTAGTCGGCGGCTTTCACCGAGGATTGCCTGGAGCAGGCCAGCGGAGCGGTTGAGCCTGATGCTGAATAACATCTCGACCCAGCGGTTCGGTCACGCGGTGCGTCTGCCGGAGAATGATATGCCGACCCAAGCCGGTTCCGGTGTGTCGAAATCGGTGGTCTCGCGCCGGTCCGGGGCATTATCAGCGATGCGCATGCCGCATGGATGGCGACGGACCTGTCCAAACCCGACCTGTTGGTGATCCAGATCGACGACATTCATCTGGCCGACGATCTAACAATGCTCGCGGCCGTGGGTATCGATGGCGAAGGGACCAAGCATCCGATCGGTGTGGTCGAGGGGGCGACCAAGCATGCTACGGTGGTTCAGGCTCTGCTCGACAGTCAGCTTGTACGCGTCCGTGATCAACACGCCACCCGGCTGCTCATCATCGACGGCGCGAAGGCGCTGACCAAGGCGATCCGTAAGACTCTCGACCACACCACCCTGATCCGGCGGTGCCAAGTCCATTATCCCGACGTCGGCAAAAGGTCCATGCGTGGACGGCCCGTTGAGTTCAAGTGGGAATTTGCAAGATTTGAT
>NZ_JBMFGY010000143.1:0-6830 GCF_049977125.1 Acidiphilium sp.
TCGTTCAAGCCCCGGCAAAGCACTCAATCTGAACCGCCGGGGGGGATCCCGGCGGCGAACGGTTTGAGTTTCTCGTCTGCCAAGGCATCTACCTGACGATGTTTAATATCGTAGCTGATCGCAGACACCATGAACCTTGCGATGCGAAAGCAGATTGAGGCATTGATAGAGTTACTGGATTTTCCAAAAGGGGGTTGACGACATAAGATTACGCGTCATTATATTACCACAGCCCATGCGGCACATTTTGCTCTTGCATTGCTGTCGGAGGTGGAGTCCTCCGTATAACCGCCGTTGTGGCTGATGACTCCTACCAAACGACATGAACATATAGGATTCCTATGTCCGTATTGGTAGCTGCCGTGGCCATCGCCGCCATCGTTTTCTTCATTGATAAATTATTTCCTGAATCTCGATCCCGTCCAGTAGTTGTGAGGGATAGTGCGAAGAATCGGAATCGTTTTGCCCGCATATCGGACGAACGCCGCTAATCATCAGATGCAGGCTCAACCACTTTGTCGTGCACGTTCATCGGCAGCGTGCTTTTTGTGCGCGCTCAAATCCGCGGAGATTCTTCAAAATGTCGAAAATGACTCTTATTCTGGTCAGGCATGGCCACGTCGAAGGCATCAGCCCTGAAAAATTTCGGGGTCAGATCGATCTGCCGCTGACAGACATGGGCCGTTCGCAGGCGGCGATGACGGCACATTATCTGGAGCGGTTCGGGCCGTTCGATGCGATATATTCCAGCCCGCTCGCGCGCTGCCTGGATACTGCCGCGGCGATAGGCCGAGCGTGCGGGAGCGACCCGATCTCGTTGCCAGAATTAATCGACATCAATTACGGCGTCTGGCAAGGGCGCACGCGCGAGGCGGTTTCGCAGGAGGATCCGGTAAGATTCCAGAGCTGGATGACACGTCCAGACCTGACGGCAATTGCGGGGGCGGACACCCTTCAGACGGTACAAAGCAGTCTAGTAAAAGCCCTTCAGATGTTTCGTGAACATCACGAAGGCAAGACGGTGGTTGCAGTGGGTCATGATAGTTCCAATCGGGTGATGCTCCTAACCGCCCTCGAAATGCCGCTCTCGCGTTACTGGTCGCTCAGGCAAGACCCCTGCTGCGTCAACGTGATCGTATTCGATGGGTATCGATGCACGGTCGGACGGATCAACGAGACGGCACACCTGGATGCGATGCAGCCGGCGGCATTGGCGGCGATCGCCTGACATGAAATTATTTGTCGATCAGATATTGCGTCGGTTGATCCACACCGGCCAATTCGATGTGATCTGGCCCGACGGTCGCCGGTCGTCTTATGGCAACCGCGGCGAGAGAATGCATGCTGTCATTCATATTACGACCCAGGCAGCACTCCGCCAGATCGCAATCAACCCGGGACTGGCTATGGGTGAAACCTATATGGATGGCACTCTATTGCCGGTCGATTGCACGATTTACGATGTGTTGCGGGTGCTGATGTCGAATATCGGGGCGGTCGAGACAGAGAGCCTCGTGATGCGAAGCCGTGCAGCATTTCGTCGGGTCTTGCGTCCGATGACGCAGGCGAATGATGCGCGCAAGGCTCGGAATAACGTGGCACATCATTACGATCTGAATGGACGTCTCTATTCGCTGTTCCTTGATCGGGACCGGCAGTACTCATGCGGATATTTCCCGCGCGGGGACGAGACGATCGACGAGGCACAGGCGGCGAAGAAGCGGCACATCGCGGTAAAACTACTGCTCGACCGCCCGGGACTTGAGGTGCTGGATATCGGCTGCGGCTGGGGGGGTATGGCGCTGACGCTCGCGCGTGACTACGGCGCGCTGGTGACCGGCATTACGCTGTCATCCGAGCAACTCGATGAGGCGCGCAACCGCGCGGCGGCCGAGGGGCTGGCCGATCGGGTTCGATTCGAACTGATGGACTACCGCGCGATGGATCAGCGCTTCGACCGGATCGTGTCGGTCGGGATGTTCGAGCATGTCGGGGTCCCGAACTATCCGGCATTCTTTTCTACCCTCAAGCGTTGCCTGCGGCACGATGGAGTTGCGTTGTTGCATGCGATCGGACGGTTCGAGCCGCCGTGCGGCACCAATCCATGGATTGCAAAATACATATTCCCTGGCGGCTACTCGCCGGCGCTTTCGGAGGTGCTTGGACCACTCGAACGTTCGGGACTGCGGAGCACCGACATCGAGATCCTGCGACTGCATTATGCCCGAACCCTGGCGCATTGGCGCAGACGGTTCGACGCCAATCGCGATACCATTGCCTCGATCTATGACGAGCGGTTCTGCCGAATGTTTGAGTTCTACCTCGCGGGTTCGCAACTTGCCTTTGAGGTCCAGGACCACATGATTTTCCAGCTCCAGATCACCCGGCGGCAGGATGCTGTTCCGCTCACTCGTGATTACATGACCGATTGTGAACGAACCGGCGCGCTCATTGAAGGTTTTGCTTCACAGGAAGGGGATTGAAATGATGAGCTAATCAGGCCAGATAGGGGCTTCGGTGATGGGGTTCGCCGTAAAACCGCCCTTAGGGCTGATGACTCCTGATATTCGTCCGTTCCTACGGAGGCTGTCTGGTGTCTGAACGAAAAGGTTGTTTTCGAACGTGTATTCGTCTGAGCGCTGATTCCTGCCATCGCTGCCGCGATCGGCTTATCGCGTTATGACTGCGCGCGATGTTGCTCTCCAGATAGCTCAGGTCGGTTTCACCATTATTGCAGCACCGCTGATTCAGGGATGCATCCAGCAATTTGAGGAGCGTATCCAGAGAGGGCAGGGCCCGGGCATTCTGCAGCCCTATAGAGATCTGTGGAAACTGTTTCATAAACAGATCGTCATACCCGAGACCGCCTCGTGGTTCTTCTGGGTCGCCCCGATCGTCGCTTTTACCTGCATGATGACGGTGCCGATGCTGATACCGGTGCTGACAAATTTTCCGCTGCCGCTGTCAAATATGGGCGATATTTTGGGGGGCGGACTGATCCTGACCCTGGGGTCGTTCATGATCACGCTAGCGGGGCTGGACACCGGCAGCGCCTACGGTGGAATCGGATCGAGCCGATCGGCGATCATCGGGATTCTGGCTGAACCGACTCTCATTTTAGTGTTCGTGGGCATTACGTTGTTCGCCAACTCGATGCTGCCATTCGTCGTCAATCATCTGCTGGTCGCCAAGCCGGCCGTCTATCTGGCGCCGTCGCACTTATTCCTTGTGGCGGCGTTTTTTATTCTGCTCACGGTCGAGACGGATAAACTGCCGATCCATTCGAGTACCCATATCGAAGTCTATATGATCGAGGAGGGTCGTATCCTCGAATATTCCGGCCCCCTCTATGGATTGCTGAAATGGGCATCGATGATGAAGCAATTCATCCTCTATACCATATTCTGCAACGTCCTGACGCTGCCGTGGTTCATGTCCTCGACGGGGATGGCGGTTGGTGTGTTCGGAACGGCAGTCGCGGTGATCGTCAAATTCGTGTTGGTCGCCTGCGCCATCGTAATCGTGGATACAATTCAGTCGCGCTTGCGCTTCTATCGCTACCAGGAACCCCTGGCGCTCTCGTTCCTGCTCGCGATCCTCGCCATCATCAGTTCGCAGATCGGATAGCGCCATGCATGGGTTCCACGCCACGCCGATCGAAGCCTCGCTGTTCGGCGCCATCGCGATCGCGAGCCTGCTTCTGGCTTTCGTGATGCTTGGGTCGCGTTGGCTCCGGCATTATCTCATTGCCTTTGCTGCTGAATCCTGGCTGATCGCACTGCTCTCCGCCGCGATCGGGTATATCGACCATTATCCGGAACTGTATGTGATCGCGCTGCTGACCGCGTTTTTCCGGGGCACGCTTCTACCCTACCTGCTCCTGCGGATCGTACGGCGGCTCAATGTCGAACGCGAACTCGACCCGATCCTGCGACCGAGCTCGAGCCTCGTTCTCGGGGCAGCGGCGGTCATATTCGCGCTGGTTGTTTCCGCCCATATCAGTCGGGCGTTGGGGCTCTCCGCCGAGGTGGTGATCCTTGCCCTGACCGTGATGCTATCGATGAAGCTGATCGGATACCTTATGCTTGCCGTGCGACATGAGGCGATCAGCCAAGAGCTCGGCCTGCTGGTTCTGGAGAACGGGATCTTCCTTGGTACCCAGATCCTGGTGCCCGGTATGCCGATGCTTCTGGAACTGGTCATTCTGTTTGACCTGCTGATCGTGGTGGTCTGTTTCGGCGTGCTGGTGCGCTACCTGATGGGTCAGGTCGGCAGCACGAGTTCCACCAAGCTGCGCCGGTTGGTGGGCTGAATGATCGGGATTGCCACAATTGTCCTGATCGCAGCGCCGACCCTGGCGATATTAATCATGCTGGTGGTGCCGCGACCGCCCCTGGCTGAAGTCCTCAACCTGTTGGCCAGTATCTTGGCATTCAGTGCCGCTCTTGGGATCGTGGTGCTGGCTCCAGCGCATGGTGTCCGGTTCCTCGATCGGTATATCATCGTCGATCCGCTTGGCGCCTGGGTCATCCTCTGTGCGGCGATCGTCTACCTGCTCGCCTCGATCTATGCGCGCGGCTACATGCGCACGCTGGATGAAGATGAACGGCTTCCCAGATTCTATCAACTTTTTGCGTTGTTCGCTTTGACGATCTTTGCAGCGCCACTGATGAACAATCCGGGTGTCTACTGGATCGCGATCGAAATGACGACGGTGGTCAGCACCTTCCTTGTCGCGTTCGAACAGGCACCGGAATCGATCGAAGCCGGATGGAAGTACATCATCATCGTCTCGGCCGGCATCACGCTGGCATTGCTCGGAACCGTGCTGTTCTATTGGGCGGGGACGTTCTCGCTCGGACCAACCTACCAGATGACCTGGGCAACCCTGCGCCACGCCGCGCCGCACATGAACCACACCCTGCTGATCCTGAGCTTTCTGCTTGTGCTGGTCGGGTTCGGCACCAAAGTCGGATTGGCACCGATGCATACCTGGTTGCCGGATGCCCATAGCGAGGGTCCAGCACCGGTTTCCGCCATGCTGTCAGGCGCGCTGCTGAACGCGGCGATGGCGGGTATCGTGCGCTATCTGGCGGTGATGCATCGCGCAGCGCTGTTCGCCCTGCCGGATCAGTTACTTGTGGTGTTCGGTGTCACATCGCTGGTCGTCGCGGCGCTATTCATCATCCGCCAGCGCGGGGTGAAGCGGCTGATGGCATATTCCAGCGTCGAGCACATGGGCATCATCGCGATCGGTTTCGGCTTCGGTGGCCCGCTCGGTGTGGCGGGGTCGATGTATCACATGCTGAACCACTCGCTGAACAAGTCACTGATGTTCTTCGGCGCAGGCAATGCCATGCGCAGCTACGGCACGAAGTCGATAAGCCGGATCCGCGCGTTCGGAACACAGTTTCCGGTCAGCGGCGCGCTCTGGCTGGCCGGGGCCATCGCGATCACCGGCGCTCCGCCGTTTGGATTGTTTGCCAGTGAGATTACGATCCTGCGTGCGGGGTTCGATGGGATCGGACTTTGGGCGGCGATCATCATGACGGTGCTGCTGATCGTGATCTTCATCGGGTTCCTCAACCATTTCCGCCAGATGTATTTCGAACCGGCCGATCCCGATGCCCCGCCTCCAAAGCCGACCAGTAAGTGGTCGATCGTGCCGATGTGGCTGGCGCTGGTGCCGCTGCTGGTATTCGGCCTGTGGTGGCCGCACGCGTTGTGGCGGGATTTCCAGGTGGTCGAACATAATATCGGCGCGGTCGTTGCCGCCACACCGCCGGCTCAGGCCCGTATCGGCCTGCGGACACTACGGTGGCCAGTATGATAGCGACCGTCCACCGGCGGCTTGATGCCGGTCACCTCCTCGCTGCGGCGCAGGAGTTGCGCGACCAGGGTGGGCGGATGATCATGTTGTATACCGCGGCCGATGATGACGGCGGTCTCACGCTGCGCTATGTCGCAAGCCGTCAAGGCATGGCGGGATTCGAAGCTTGGGTGCTGCAAGCGGATCGGCCGGTGCCGAGCCTTGCTGCGATCTGGCCGTTGCTAAGCTGGTACGAGCGTGAGTCGACCGATCATCGCGGTGTCACTTTCACTGACCAGCCCGAGCCGTGGCCGCTCATCCAGCCCTTGCGGGACGCAGAGTCCGATGATCTGGGGCGGATTCCGGAAATCGCCGGAGGGGATGTGCAGATCCTCCCCTTCGGCCCGGTGCGTGCCGGGGTGGTGGAATCCGCCGAATTCACGTTCTTCTATATCGGCGAGGCAATCCTGCATTATGTGCCACATCTGTTTCTCAAGCATCGCGGCATGGAGGACCGGTTCGTCGGCTGCGATGCTGAAACCGGGGTGATCCTCGCCGAGCGGGTGTCCGGCGTCGGTAGTGCGTCGCATGCATTGGCCTACGCCCAGGCGGTTGAGGCTGCAGCACAGATCAGCGTATCGGATCGGGCACGCTATCAGCGCGTAATCGTGGCCGAACTGGAGCGCCTTTATAATCACCTCCATTACCTCGGTCATCTCGCCGATACCACGACGCTGAAAGTCGGCCATGCCGAGGGCGTGCTGCTCGCCGAACGTGTCAAGCAGATCAATGCTCGGGTGACCGGCAGTCGGTTCCTACGCGGGGTCATCGCGCCGGGCGGGCTGCGGCGTATTCTACGCACCGACGGCCTAGCCGAGGCCCTCGATAGTCTGCGCGCCCCCATCCGCAGGTATATCGCCCGGCTCGATGCCTCGGAGAGTTATTTCGACCGGCTCTCGACCACCGGCCTGTTGCCACGTGAGGTCGCTTTCGATCAGGGCGCTACCGGGCCGGTTGGCCG
>NZ_JBMFGY010000144.1:0-6820 GCF_049977125.1 Acidiphilium sp.
GATCGTTTGCGGAACAGCCAGGCAGCGGCGGTGAGGCTGATTGCGGCGAGGAAGGCCATGGCGGCATACTGGGTGAGGAGTGAGGCGAAGGTTGGTTGTTCGAGGAAGCAGCGGCGGATGACCACCAGGGCAAAGCGCATCGGGTTGATCCAGGTGAGGTCCTGGATCAGTCGGGGCATATTGGCGATCGGGGTGGCGAAGCCGGACAGGATGATCGAGGGCACCATGAACAGGAACGCGCCGAGCAAAGCCTGCTGCTGGGTTGCGGCGATCGAGGAGATCATCAGGCCGATGCCGGTGACCGATATGATAAACAAGACGAGGCCGGTATAAAGCTCGATCAGGCCACCGTTGAACGGCACCTGGAACCAGAACACGGCCGCGAGGAGGATCACGCTTGCTTCGACCATGCCGATGATCAAGCCTGGAATGCTCTTGCCGAGCAGGATGTCGAGCGGGCGCATCGGCGTGACCAGAATCTGATCGAACGTGCCGGCTTCACGCTCGCGTGCGACCGATAATCCGACGACCAGCAGCGTGACGACCTGGGTCAGAAGGGCGACGATGCCGGGAATGATGAACCAGTGGGAGTCGAGATTGGGATTGAACAGGGCGCGGGGATCGAGTTGCGCGGGCGGGGCGGCATCACCGTGATCGGTCGCCCAGGTCGTGCTGGCGTCGGCGATGATGGTGTTGGCATAGCCGAGGATCAGCAGGGCGGTGTTGGAGTTGCGACCATCGACGATGATTTGCACCGGCGCCGGCTGGTGGGTCAGAAGGTCGCGCGAGAAGCGGGGATCGATGTCGAGCACCATTTCGACCGTGCGGGAGTCGATCAATGACTGGATCTGACGCGGGCTGTTGAGAGTGGCGACCTGCTGGAACGCCCGCGAGCCGGCGAAATCGGCGACCAGATCGCGCGAGGCGATCGAGTGATCCTGATCATAGACCGCGAAGGGGACGTGGTTGAGGTCGAAGCTCGCGGCATAGCCGAACACCAGCAACTGGATCAGCGGCGGTCCGACCAGCACCATCCGGCTCTTGCCATCGCGCAGAATCGCGAGGAATTCCTTGATCACCAGAGCCAGCACCCGTCCGAACATGGCTCAGTCCAGCCGTTTGCGCGCGGCGAGGCGTGCGGCACCGAGAAAGACCACCGCCATGACCACGAGGGCAAATAAATTGGGCAGCAGCACCGACCAGACGGTGCCAGCGAGGAACAAACTCTGCAAAATCGCCACGAAGTACCGTGCGGCCACGATATGCGTTACCCATCGGATTGGTGCGGGCATGCTGGCGATGTCGAAAATGAAGCCGGAGAGGATGAAGGCCGGCAGAAAGGTGGTGATGATCGCGATTTGTCCGGCGACGAACTGGTTTTTCGCCACGGTGGAAATCAGCAGCCCCATGCCGAGCGAGGCGAGCATGAACAGGGCGGCCGCCAGCGTCAATACGAGGATCGAGCCGTGAAGCGGCACGTCGAACAGGAAGACCGCGATCAACACCGCGACCACCATGCCGCCCATGCCGAGGATGAAATAGGGCACCACTTTCGAGATCAGGATTTCATGCATGCTGACTTTGGTGACCATCAGCGCCTCCATCGTGCCGCGCTCCCACTCGCGCGCGATCACCAGGGCGGTGAGCAGCGCGCCGGTCAGTGTCATGATCACGGCGATCAGGCCCGGTACCAGATAGTCACGACTGCTCACCGCGGGGTTGAACCAGATGCGGGGCTGCACCGCGATCGGTGTGGCTTCGGGGGTGCCGGCGGCGGTGGCCTCGGCGGCGATCCAGTCGGACCAGCTCTGCTGGACGTAGTTTTCGATGATCCGCGCATTGTTGGCGTTGATGCCATCGACGAAGACGCCGATGTTCGGATCGCGCCCGGCCTTGAGCTGGCGGGCGAAATTGCTGCGCAGCCAGACGAAGCCGTCGATCTGTTCATTCGCCAGAGCGGTTTGCGCCGCCGTGACGCTGGTGAAGTCGCGCGGGTCGAAATAGGGCGATTGGCGAAATTGCGCGGTCAGGCTGGCGGCGGCGGCGCTCGGTTGTTCGACCACGATGCCGAGGGCGACGTGCCTGGCATCGAGGGAGACACCGTAGCCGAACAGCAGCAGCAGCATAGCGGGCAGCACGAAGGCGATCGCGATCGAGGAGGGGTCGCGCAGGATCTGCAGGGTTTCCTTGCGGATCAGGCCGCGCAGCCGCATCAGTGAGCCGCTCATGCCGTCGCTGCCTTGGCATGGGATTTGGTCTCGTCGGCCTCGATCAGGGCGATGAAAGCGTCTTCCATTGTCGGATCGGGGTGGGCAGGGTCGCGGCAGGACTGCTTTAATTGTTCCGATGTGCCTTGGGCTAGGATTTTACCTTGAGCCATGATGACCAGGCGATCGCAATATTCCGCCTCATCCATGAAATGGGTGGTGACCAGCACCGTCACGCCGGAGTCGGCCAGGCGGTTGATGCGTTGCCAGAACTCGCGCCGCGCCAGCGGATCGACACCGGAGGTGGGCTCGTCGAGAAACAGGATGTCGGGCTCGTGCATCAGCGCGCAGGCGAGGGCCATGCGCTGCTTGAAGCCGAGTGGCAGGTCGCGGCTGGTGGCATCGCGCAGGGGGGCGAGCTCGAATTCATCGAGCGCCCAGGCGGTGCGCGCCGCGCGCCGTGCGCCGGTGAGACCGTAGGCGGCGCTGAAGAAATTCAGGTTCTGGATGACCGAGAGATCGCCGTAGAGCGAGAATTTCTGGGCCATGTACCCGAGCCGGCCGCGCGCGGTGGGGGCAGCGGTGCGCAGATCGAAGCCGTCAACCTGAAGGCGTCCGGCGCTTGCCGGCAGCAGGCCGCACAGCATGCGGAACGTGGTGGATTTTCCGGCACCGTTGGCGCCGAGTAGTCCGAAAATCTCGCCACGGGTTACCGCGAAGCTGATGTCGTCCACCGCGCAGAAGGCGCCGAACTGCTTGATCAGGTGATCGACCTCGATCACCGGGGTGGTTTCACCGGCGGGTCGCGGGGAAGACGTCGGAGTGGCGGCGGGCTGTTTTGGCTCCGCGCTATCGACCTTGGCACGGAGCAAGTCGATGAAGCGATCCTCGAAGCGGGGCGGCACACTGGTGTAGGTCGCGTCCGCCAGTGTGGGCTGGTTGGTGAAATCAGGTGTTATGCCAGAGTCCATCACCAGTCGTACCGCCTCGCCTTGGATCACCGCGTCGGTCACGCCGGGCAGCGCCGCCAGGGTCGCCTGGAGCTGACGCTTTGGCAGATGGGGCGAGCGGATTTGAAAACTCCGTCCCGCCATCGCGCGGGTGAAATCTCCGGGCGGACCGGCGCCGATCAGGCTGCCCTCGTGCAGCAGCAATACCGAATCGCAGCGTTCCGCCTCATCGAGATAGGCGGTGGAGAGCAGAACGGTCATGTTGGCGCTGCGCACCAGATGATCGACGATCGACCATAGCTCCCGGCGTGATACCGGGTCGACCCCGACGGTCGGTTCATCGAGCAGCAGCAGGCGGGGCGGGCGGATCAGCGTGCAGGCGAGGCCGAGTTTCTGTTTCATGCCGCCGGAGAGCTTGCCGGCGAGCCGCGTGGTGAAGGCGGCGAGGCCGGTCATCTGCATCAGTTCGGCGTAGCGCGCCGCCCGGGCAGAGGGGGCGACGCCTTGCAGATCGGCGTAGAGTTCGAGGTTTTCGGCGACGGTGAGATCTTCATAGAGGCCGAAGCGCTGAGGCATGTAGGAGATCATGCCCTGCACCGCGAGCGGGTCGGTGCGGACATCGGTGCCGAACACCGAGATTGACCCGGAATCGGCCCGTAGCAGCCCGGCGATCAGGCGCATCAGCGTCGTCTTGCCGGCCCCGTCCGGACCGATCAGGCCGGTGACCAGGCCGGGCGTCGTGGTGGCGCTCACGGCATCGAGAGCGACGATGTCGCGCTTACCGATGTGGAAATGCCGCGTGATGCCGGCGATGACCAGGGCGGCGGCTGGTGCGGCGGCGGGTTCAGTGGCCGCCGTCATGGCCGCAGACTCCGGGGCCGCGTTGGTCGGCGGGGCCGAGATGCTGGGCGAGATCGATCGTTACGGTCGCCGGCATGCCGAGGCGCAATTCGTCGTGCGGCGCGCAGGCATAGACCCGGAGCTGGTACACGAGCTGCGCCCGCAGATCGGGGGTTTCGACATTCTTGGGGGTGAATTCGGCGGTGGGCGACAGGTACCCGATCCAGCCATGATAGATCCGGCCCTTGTAGGAATCGGTGGTGATATCGGCGGCCATGCCGAGTTTGATCCTGCCGAGATCGCTCTCGGGCACATAGGCGCGCACCCAGACCGGGTTGGTCAGGGCGATGGTGTAAACCGGTGTCGCCGGGGAGGCCATGTCGCCCTGTTCCAGGATCCGATCCTCGATCACGCCGTCCGCCGGGGCGTAGAGCCTGGTATCCTTGAACTCGCGTTCGGCCAGCGCGGCGGTGGCGACGGCGGCGCGATAGGCCGCTTCGGCCGCCGCGATGTCTTCCTTGCGCGGCCCTTTCACCGCCAGCACATAGGCTTGTTTTGCCGCCTGATAGGTCTGTTCGGCGTTCTGATAGGCGGCCAGCGCATCGTCGCGCTGCTGGCGGGTGGCGCCATTGCCGGGCACCAGGGCTCGGTAGCGCTGATAATTCACCTGATCGTTGTGCGCGACGAATGCCAAAGCGTCCATCTGCGCCTTGGCTTGAACGATGGTTTCCGGGCGTGATCCGGCAAGCAGGGCGGCCAGAACCTGCTGCAGGTTGGTGGCCTGGGCGCGGGCGGCGGCGAGTGAGGCGGCGAAGCGGCGATTGTCCATCAGGGCAATCAATTCGCCACGATGCACGATATCGCCTTCCTGAACGAGCAACTTGCCGATCCGGCCGTTGTCGTTGAACGCGGCATCGACCTCGCGGATATCGACATTGCCGTAGAGCGTGAGCGTATGGGCGGCCGCGGTCGGGCGGGTGCGCAGGTACAGCACCACGCCCCCTGCGACGAGTGCCGCCACGATGGCAAGACCGATCAGGCGCTTCCGGTTGGCCATGAGCGGGCTCAGCCGAGCCGTTCCAACGCCAGCGCGATGCCCTGACCACCGCCGATGCACAGGGTCACGACACCACGGGTGAGATGGTCGCGCTGCATCGAATACAGCAGACGGGTGGTGAGAACGGCTCCGGATGCGCCGATCGGGTGGCCATGAGCGATGGCGCCGCCCTCGACGTTCACGATCGCCTCGTCGAGGCCGAGGCGGCGGGTGACCGCGAGCGCGATGGCGGCGAAGGCTTCGTTGATCTCGATCCGCTCGATGTCGCTGGTCGTCCACCCCGCGCGCGCCAGCGCCTGCTGGACCGCCGGCACCGGGCCGAGGCCGAACATACCCGGTTCGACCGCACCGATACCCCACGCAACCAGCCGCGCCATCGGCGTCATGCCATGGGCCTGGGCGAAGGCACTTGTGGTGACGATCATCGCAGCACCCGCGCTGTTCAGCCCTGGCGCATTGCCGGCGGTGATCGTGCCATCCTTGCGGAACGCCGGGCGCAGCTTCGCCAGGCTTTCCATCGTCGTATCCGGGCGGTTGTGCTCATCGGCATCGAAGATGGCCGGGCCGCGCTTGCCGGCGATCTCGACCGGGATGATCTCGTCCTTGAAATGTCCGGCCGATTTCGCTGCGGCGAAGCGCTGCTGGGAGCGGAATGCCCAGGCATCCTGATCGGCGCGGCTGATGTGATCAAGCGTGACCAGATCCTCAGTGTGCCAGCCGGAGTGCTGGTCGGAGAAGGCATCGTTCAAACCGTCGCGCAGCATGGCGTCGAACACCACGGCATCGCCCATGCGCATGCCCCAGCGGCCGTTGGGCAGCAGATAGGGCGCCCGGTCCATGTTCTCCATACCACCGGCGATCGCGCAATCGACCAGACCCATCGCGACATCCTGCGCCGCCGAAACGATCGCCTGCGCGCCCGAACCGCAGACGCGGTTCACCGTCATGGCCGGAATATTCACGGGCAACCCCGCTTCGATCGCCGCCTGACGGGCTGGATTCATCTTGACGCCGGCCTGGATGACATTGCCCATCACCACGGTACCGATCAACTCGGGGGCGATTCCGGCCCGGTCGAGCACCGCATTGATCGCTGTGGCCCCCAGGTCGGGGGCGGCAATCTCTTTCAGCGACCCGTTGAACGTGCCGATCGGGGTTCGCATCGGAGCGCAGAGGACAACATCGTTGAGCGACATGAAAAGCTCCTGAACAGGGGGATCGTCGGGGGTGTGTAGAGCGGCGGTCGCGGTACGTCTTTGATCGAGATCAATCCGGTCGATCGGTTCGTTGGGGAGCATCGTCCTAAGGCACGACAATCCCGAGCCTGATACAAATGCCCTGACCGCGCCGCAACCCAGTGCCGTTCAACCGCTCGCGCCGATCAAGGCATCGAACACGGGTTCGGCGTCCCCGATTATTTTGGTGGCCATGGCGAAGCGCACGATATGCAGGGTCTCCAGCACCTTGTCGGGGGTGATCCCCTGCAGAGCCACCTTGTCCGACATCGCCTTGACGCAGGCCGGGCTCGATCCGGCCAGAGCGGCGGCGAGGTAGATCAAGGTACGGGTCTCTTCGGTCAGCGCGCCATTCTGCGGCATGGCGTACATGCGCGAGCGCATGTGTTCCTGGATCAGACCGTCATCGACCAGGGTCGATTTTTCGATCGCGGCGGGAACGCGGCCCATTCCGGCCCGCATCATGGCGAGCAGCTCCTGTGCCGTGGGCATCGTTTGTATGGTCATGGTGATCTCCAGTTATTGAGGGGG
>NZ_JBMFGY010000145.1:0-6814 GCF_049977125.1 Acidiphilium sp.
CGGTCTGTGATCGCTTCTGGAAATCGGGCGGTGGTTCACTCGGCGCAGTGAAGGTCGTTCCGCCACGCCATCTGTTGCAACTTGAACCGGCTGCGCGGCAACCCCATTCCTGAAAGGATCAGACAGAAGAAGGAAACCGGCGATGAGTTGGAGCGGCAAGCGCAAAGACGCAATGGGAACACTGAGCGATGAATTCGATCGGTTTCAGGACGATTTCGATACGCTGCGTACCAAACTGGTCCGCATGGCCAATGATACCGTCAAGGATTTCAGCGACTCGCCGCAAAAACTTGCCGAGCTGAAATCGGCGATTGATCTGCGGCTATCGACCATCGAGGACGAGATCGGAGACCTCGGTAAACAATTGCGGATCAAGGGAGGAAAAGCGGCGGACCGGGTCGAGCGGCGGGTGCATGAGCAGCCTTTCGCCGCCCTGGCAGTCGCCGCCGGGGTCGGCTTTATCGCCGCCTATCTGTTGCGCCGTCGCCACTCGACGTGATCCGCCACACCCGCGCGGCGGGACGAGGGCGCCGATGTTGAGAACCCTGTTCGATCTGTTCGACGGTCTCACCCTGCGGCATCTGACCCGACGGATCGTATTTGCTCTGGTCGCTCTGGCCGCCGCGCTGGTTGGGTTCGGCTTTCTGCTTGCCGCGGGGTTTCTGGCAGTCGCCCACGCGCTGGGTGGAGTTGTCGCGGCGTTGATTTTCGGTGCCAGTTTCGTCTTCCTCGCTCTGGGGTTGTATGGCATCGGCCGCTACCAATGGACCCACCGGCCCCGCCCCCTGCTGGCGCGCGCGCGCTATAGCGTCGCGGCGGAGGCGTTGCGCCTCGCCCAGGTTTTGATTCTGAAGGAACCGGCCAAGGCGATCATCGCCGCGCTGATCCTTGGTGCGGTCACCGAGTTCACCCGCAAGCCATCCGCCCGCCCACCCACACGCTCGCGCGACGATCCCGGCTGATATACGTGATCGGCACGCAAGGAGATCGTTCTGTTTGTGGCTTCGCCATTGGCGACCGCGCTCAGCTAGCGTAAGAGATGTTATCGATCGTAGGCGTGCCCGGTGCGCGTGCGACCTATCGGTATTTGTCTTGAATTTGTAACGGAGTGTGCCGCATGCTGCGGCTTTCGATCCCGGTTCGTCAAGCTTTGTCGCGTCTGACCCTTCCGGTCATGCTGCTGATTTCGCTCGCCCTCATTTTGGCCGGCCGGGCGGACCGGCACCTCGGTACGCTCATGCGCACCGGTCTCGACGACGCGCTGGCGCCACTCTATCGCGCTGCCGCCGCGCCGGTCTCCGAGGTTGAGCAGGATCGCGGCGCCATCGGCGGTTGGTTCCGTTTGCACGCCGACAACCTTCGTCTCGCCGCGCAGAACGAACGGCTTAAGCGCTGGCGCTCGGTTGCCCTCGCGCTCGCCGCCCAGAACGACGCGCTGAAATCGCAGCTCCATTTCGTGCCGACGCCGACGCCGAATTTCTTTGCTGCTCGTGTGATCGCCGATCTTGGCGGCCTCTATGCCCGCTCGGTCCTGGTGACCATTCCACGCGATGCGCATGACATCGTCAACGCGATCGCGATGGATGGCAGCGGCGTGGTCGGCCGGGTCGTCCAATCCGGTTCGCGCAGTGCGCGAGTGCTGCTGATCACGGATCTGAATAGTCGCGTTCCGGTCGCGATCGGTGCGCATGGCGAGCGCGCAATCATGGAAGGTCAGAACAGCGCCACGCCCCGCCTGATTTACTGGGCTCCCGGTGATCCGCCGCGCGAGGGCGCGATTGTGCTGACCAGCGCGGTCGGCGGCGTGTTTCCCTATGGTTTGCCAGTTGGCATCGTCCGTTACGCCGGCCGGAACGACCCGGTGGTGCTGCCTTTCGCCGGTATGAACCGGCTGCGTGTTCTGCGCCTGTTCGAGTATGATCGGCAGTCGAGCGGCGATGTCGCGGCGTCGCTGCCCTGAATGGCGGTGCGGTGATCATGGATGGGGCTGAACTCTGGCGTGGGCTCGATCGTGCCGCCCGCCACGCGCTGCCCGCGACCAGCATTGCCCTCGCCGTGATCGTGCTTGCCATCCCTGGCCTGCTTCCGGCGCAACCGGAATTCCGCGCCGGATTCGTTGTTGCCTCGGTCTATTTCTGGAGCCTCTACCGCCCCGCCGCGCTGCCGGCGCCGATTGTGGCGCTGCTCGGCGTGCTGCTCGACTTGCTCGGTGCCTCGCCGCTCGGGCTCTGGGCCGCGCTGCTGCTGCTGGAACAAGCCGCGATCCTGGCGGTGAGGCGGACCCTGGTGCGGCAGAGTTTTCTTCTGGTTTGGTTGGTCTTCGCCGCCGCCGTGGTCGCGATCACTGCCGCTGAATACGTTGCGCGCGGCATACTGGACCTCACGATTCTGCCCCCCGCCCCGATCATTTCCCAGGCGATCATTGCCATCCTGATCTATCCGATTCTAGCCCTTGCGCTGATCCGCGCCCATCGCGGGGCTGCCGCACCCGAACAGGCCTAGAGGCCATGAAACGCGAGCGTGAAATTCGGCCGATCTTCACCCGGCGCGCCCTTATTGTCGGTGGTGTGCAGCTTGCCGCCTTTGGCGCCCTCAGCGCGCGGCTCTATCGGATGCAGGTGCTCCAGCACGGCCGATACGCGACGCTAGCCAAGCAGAACTCGGTCAACCAACGCCTGCTCGCTCCGCTGCGCGGCATCATCACCGACCGACATGGCACCATTATCGCGGGCAACAAGCAGCATTGGCGCGCTCTCTTCATGATGATCCAGGCACCCGACCCCGACGCGGTGATCGACCAGTTCGCCGGCCTCATCGCCCTCTCACCGGGCGAGCGCGCCCGCATTGCGCAGGACATCGCGGGTAAGCCACGCTATATCCCGGTCCTGCTGAAAGATTATCTCGACTGGTCGGACATGGCAAAGATCGAGGTCAATGCCACGGCGCTCCCCGGTGTGTTCGTCGATGTCGGCGCCTCGCGCGTCTATCCGCTTGGCGCCACCATGTCCCATACCATCGGCTACGTTGCCCGCCCGACCCAAGCCCAGGCGCAGATCAACCCGGTGTTCGCGCTGCCCGGCATGCGCGTCGGACGTGCTGGCGTTGAACGTGCGCGAGATGATGTTCTACGTGGCGAGCCCGGCATCGTGCAGACCGAAGTCAACGCCCACGGCGCCGTCATCCGTGTGCTCGACCGTGACAATGGCACCCAAGGTGCCACCGTTCAGCTTACCATCGATTCCGGGCTGCAATCCCTCGCCGCCGCCAAACTTGCCGGCCAGGCGGGTGCCGCCGTTATGCTCGATGCCACCACCGGTGCCATCCTCGCCCTATCCAGCCAGCCCGGCTTCGATCCCGGCTATTTCGATGCCGGTGTGCCCGAGACGGTCTGGAAATCCTGGATGACCGATCCGAGGCGCCCGTTGAACGATCGTGCCACCGCCGGGCTCTATGCACCCGGTTCAACCTTCAAGCCCAATGTCGCGATGGCCGCGCTCGAATGTGGCGCGATCACACCGACCACCACGTTTTTCTGCCCGGGCTATCTCAAGCTCGGCAATCATATTTTCTATTGCTGGCAGCATCGCGGTCACGGCACGATTGATGTTGTCAATGCGCTGCAACAGAGTTGCGACGTGTTCTTCTATCATGCAGCTCTGGCCACCGGGATCGACCGCATTGCCGCCATGGCCCGCAAACTTGGCCTGATCGGGCGGCTCCCGCTCGATCTTCCGGGCGTATCGCAGGGGTTTTTGCCCACGACGGCCTGGGCGCGCCGGCGTAAACTGGCATGGACGAAGGGCAATACTGTCATTCAGGGGATCGGCCAGGGCTATACCCAGGTCACACCGCTCGGTCTTGCCACCATGACCGCGCGCATCGCTACCGGCCGCGCCATCGGCCCGCATATCGCAAACGCGATCGGCGAAGTGATCCAACCCGGCAATACGCCGGACGACTGGCCGTCCCTCGGTTTCGACATCCGCAATCTTGCCGCGATTCGCCAGGGCATGTTCGATGTGGTGAACACCCCGCTTGGCACCGGATACGCCTCACGCCTGACCATTCCGGGCGTCTTCATGGCCGGCAAGACCGGCACCGCTCAGGTGCATGATCTTACCCAGGCGCAGGAAAAGGCCAATTATAATGACGCCGATCTGCCCTGGAAATTCCGCCCCAATGCCTTCTTTATCGCCTTCGCCCCGACCGACTCGCCGCGCTTTGCCGTTGCTGTTGCGGTCGAACATGGCAATGAGGGGGCCTCGGTCTCCGCGCCGATCGCGCAGGCCCTGATCACCGCGGCGTTGACCAGGGATCTGACCCCGGCTTCGCCCGGCACCATCCGCGCAGCGCCGCAGGCGGCAAACCCGGCCAGCGGGCCGGTATGAGGCAACGGCCGCGCGATGTGCGCGGTACGGGAGCGGGTGGCGGGTCGCACCGGGCGTGTCGGACTATTCGCGGCCCGAACCGTCTGATCCACACCTGAATTGACCCACACCTGAATCGTCTCGTCGCCCATCGTGAAACCGCTCTGCGCTAACAGGTCTTTGATAACCCGCAGGTTCAGGTTAATTCAATCATAACCCCAGACCGCATACGCAATCGCTAAAGACCGGCGCGGTAGAGATAAATATTCATGCGTCGCCCTTTGAGTTTTATCTCCTCCGCCGAGATCGTACCCATATAATCAGTGGGGTTGGCTGGGAGTGGGTGCCCGGGATCGTTAACCCAGATCTGCTCCAAGGTTTCAAGATTTGGCTCAAAAAATACCACACCACCGCCCGGCTTCACCACTCGCAACGCCTCTGCGAAAACTCGAACCCGCTCCTGTTCATCGACATGGTGGAGCACGCCAAAGAAGAAGACCGCGGCAAAATGCCCGGTCGCAAAGGACATTTGGCTGGCGTTGTAAGGCTGGAACCGAATGCGATCCGCCACGCCGACGGCAGCGGCATTGGCGACCCAATCTTTACGCGCATAATGTGTTGTGTCGTTCTCCGGTTCGCCAGTGACCACATCAAACCCCTGCATGGCGAGGAAAATTGCAAAATTCCCCGCGCCGGTCCCGACATCGAGCACCTCGGCGCCTGCGGGTAGCTTCAGCTGCTCCAGCGCTAGGTGCCCGTCCGCCGCGATATGTTCGAATGACGCACCCAGATGTGTCGTAGCTTCGTTGATGTCCATGGCTTATCTCTCCTTCAGTCAGAAAACGGCAATCCCGGTGTTTCAATATGCAGGCGACTCAGCCGGCCGGAGGGTTGGTATCATCAGATCGGTGCTCGGCGTCCACCAGTTTCTGCTGTCTTATTACAGCGTTCGGAACCGCGCGTGCGGCGTCCTAACATGACCGGGGATTTCCGGCCACGGCTGTTCGACGCTTTGATATGGCGACGTGTGAGAACAGGTGGCGGATGCCCGCAACTGGGTTGAACTTATCTATTTCGATCAGGGCGAAAACGCATTTGTGTTGGATTGCCGCCAGAGCGGGCGCACTGCGGGTTTTGGCGGTTCAACCGGGATCGTCGGCGCGACGGGCGACGACGGCGTTGGCCTCGCGGATGGCACGGCCTTCATTACCGGTGCGCTCGAGTGTTTCGTTGGCGACTTTCGCCCATAGCTCCTGCAATTCGCGGGAGCTGGCCTTGTGGGTGTGATGCTCGGCGTCGTCGGGAGTCCAGGGCATTTGGGGCCTCGCTCAATGCGACTCAGCAGTTGATGGGCTGAAGTTATTCAAAAAAGTCTATAGCGCTTGAGTGACTTGCAAACAATCTGCGGTCAGACCCGTGTGGTTCAGGACGCAGGAACGGTCTGTGGCTGGTGACGTAGGCAGATAAAGAGGACGGCGAACCCGACCGCACCGCTCAGTAGGGCTGCAACGGCGGGGGTGCCGTAGCCAAGGCCACTGGATGCAACGGGTTTGTCGAACCAGTCGGCGAATGAAGCGCCCATTGGGCGGGTCAGGATATAGGCGGTCCAGAATGCGGCGACATCGTTTAGTCCGAAGACGAAATAGGCTAGGGCCGGTAATGCAAACAGTGTCGAGAACAGGAGTGCTGAGGTGAGGTAGCCGAGGCCGAAAGTAGACGCCGTGAGGTCGCCGGCCGCGGTGCCAAGGGCAAAGGTGGCGACCACGGTCGCCCAATAGAACGCTTCACGGCGCGGGGTTGCGACGGTGTGAATCGACAACGTCGTTTCGGTCGCATTCCAGCGCCAGAGGATCAGGATGAGGCCGGCGGCAAAGAGAGAGGTCGAGGCGATGTAGGGGACGCCGAGGACGACGTGAATGACATCGGCGATCATCGTGCCGAAGATGCTGACCATGATCACCACCAGCCAGTAAATGGCGGGAATGTGACGGCGGACGCTGAACTGCAGAACGAGAGCGGCTAAAAAACCGATGCCACCGGCGGTCACTGCAAGATAAGTGTTGGTATGAAAGACCAGGAAGTCGGAGGTTGCTTCACCCATGGCGGTCGAGAGAATTTTGGCGACCCAGAATGACGGGGTGATCTCCGGGACTTTGGTTCCGTAATACCGGTCCTCGTCGAGGCGCATGAAAGTGTCAGCGGATTGCAATTGGGCCAATCTCCTTATTCTGGATGGGACCGGAATGGGGTGACTTGGCCTGAACCTCAAGATGGCGACCGTAGATCGCTCATAAAGGTTTCGTGAAGTGGATTTGGTTAAAAACTTACTGCCACCCGGTAGCGGCGCAGGACGGCGCGACAATTCCGAACGAACGGTTCAAATCCAGGCCCCCCTAGCATTACAGTTGCATTTTTTAGTTGCGAAACGCCTTGAACTCTGAATCAAT
>NZ_JBMFGY010000146.1:0-6715 GCF_049977125.1 Acidiphilium sp.
TGGGTTTCGCGTTCGCTGAAACCCGAAACCTTCATGCATCGGCGCGCCGCCGCATCCGCCCGCGACCGCACGCAGATCGGGGCGGTGGCAGGGTATTCCCTGGCAAAACCGGCGTTATGTCATAAAATCTGCCTCTGTTACCGCGACATGCAATTTTGCAACACGGTGCCGCATTCGCCGTCGTTGCCCTCCGTGCGGGCAAAATCGGCTTGACCCCATGCTCGCCCGGCGCACAATGTCATATAATTACAAAAGACACTGTTCCGGGGGAGTTCAAGCGTGGCGGTCATTTGCCACCAGACCTGCAAGACGAGGCAATTACGCGCATGGGATTGCGCCATGACATCCGCGTGTGCGGTCGTGCTAGCGCGCGGTGCCGGTCTCGCGGCTACGGCCAAGCCTGACCGGCGGATCATCGAGAAACTGTTGCAGGGCGAGCGCGATCCCGCCCATCGGAGCCGCTTCGTCGCCCAGGACCGAAACCACCACCTCGACATCGGCCATGATCGCCGCAAGGGCGTTGGCGCGCAGCGACAGCATCGCCTGATCCAGCAGGATCGGCGCGAGGGCGGCAAGACTACCGCCCAGCACGATCCGGCGGGGACTGATGATGTTGATCAGATTGGCGAGGCCCAGACCGAGGTAACCACCGGCCTCGTCCACCACCGCGCGCACCACGGCATCGCCGGCGCGGTAGGCGGCCAGAATGGCGATATCGTCATGCACGGGTTGCCCTCGGGCCGCGAGTTCCGCCCGGATCGCGCGCTCGGAGGCATAGGCCTCGAAACAGCCTCGCCCGCCGCAGCCGCACGGGCGCCCACCCGGCACGATTTTCATATGCCCGATCTCGCCGGCCAGACCATGCGGACCGCGATACACCTCGCCCATCATGTACAATCCGCCGCCGATTCCGGATCGACCCATCACATAGACGAAGTCGGTGATGTCGCGACTGGCGCCAAACAGATGCTCGGCGATGGCGGCGGCCTTTACATCGTTTTCAAGCCGGATCGGGCATTTCAGCAGCGGCACCAGCATGGCCGCCACATCGAGATCGCGCCAGCCCAGATTGGGGGCGAACACCACCTGGCCATCGAGCGACACCAGGCCGGGCACCGCGATGCCGACGCCGAGCAGGGCGCCACGCCTGGCTTTAACGCCCCGCAGCGCGGCGGCGATGCCAACCCCCACCGCCCGGCACGCCGCCGCCGGATCGGCGCTGCCCGGTACGCTCAGATCGGCGCAGGTCGCGCCATCGATCGTTGCAAGAGTGATTCGAATGACATCGGGTTCGATGCCGATCCCGGCCAGAAACCCGGCCCGCGCGTCGATGCTGAGGGCGACGGTCGGCCGGCCGGCGCGACCGGTCGGCGCGTCGGTCGCACGGCGCACGATGCCGGCGGTTTCCAGATTGCCGATGATGATCGAGATCGTCGCGGGATCGATCCCGGATTCACGCGACAGTACCTGCTGCGATATGCCGGGGTTCTGGCGGATGATGTGAAACAGCCGTCCTGTGTTGATCCGGCGGATCAGCGCGGAATTGACCCTGGTGCGGGTCATCGGGCGTACGGGATGACGGGGATGATCATTGCCGACCTCATCATATCGAGCCCACGTTCCGCGGGACGGTTGAATTTTGCATTGACACCGATAACGCTCCTCACTAAGGATTTCTTAAAGAGTAAAAATAATTCACGCAAGCGACGCCTCGGCCGCCGCGACGTGAGTTTTTTGGAGGGGCGGAAACCATGGAGGATGCGGGTGCATCAGTTGAATCGCGAAATCAGGTCGGGCCGCGTTTGCGGGATCGGCGGTTCGCGCGCGCCACGCCCCGTCCTTACTGCCTCACCACCCACCGTTTCCTGCCCGGCGCCGATGGCGCGGTACCGGGGTGTCGTTTCGTCGCCACAACAGGGTTCGCCAAAAATCAACGTCATGGAACATGGAGGTCCGTTTTGAACACCAACCAACCAGTCAAGCTACGCAACCGGCTCGCGGGGTCACTGGCCGCCGCGGCCTTGTTCGGCACGGTTCTCGTCGTGAGCAGTCCTGCCCGCGCGCAACAGGCGGCTCCCGAAGTCAACCTCGCGCCCTCGCCTATCCAGCAACTCGGTCAGACCCTGTATAACGATGGGATCTACGTGAACTCCCGCTACCTTGGGGAATTCGCGGGTTCGGTCAGTGGTGGCCAACGCCAGGGCACCGACTACGCCGGTGAACTGAATTTCGGCGCCACCTTCGACATGGAAAAACTCGCCGGTATTCAGGGCGGCTCGTTCCACGTCCTGTTCACCCAGCGCCACGGCAACAACCTTGCCGCCCAGACCATCAACAACAGCGTTTCGGTGCAACAGATCTATGGTGGCGGCCAGACCGCGCAGCTCACCATTTTCACCTATGAACAGAAGCTGTTCGACAACATGGTCGATATCGAAGCCGGCCGTACCGACATGCCGGACAGTTTCGATGTGTCGTCCTTCTATTGCGACTTCCAGTCCAACGCCATCTGCGGCAATCCGCCCGACATGGGCAAGATTACGACGACCAATTTCTACGCTGTCGCGGTTTGGGGCGGTCGCTTGCTGATCACGCCGACGCCGAATGTCTATTTCAAGGTCGGCGCCTATCAGTCCACCAACAATGAAAACCCCGATGCTCACCACGGCTTCTACTGGGGCACCGCGGGTTCGAATGGCTATCTGCTGCCGGTCGAACTCGGCTACAAGTGGAAAACCCCCGGCGCCATCGCCAACAACCGATACGACGTCGGCGCCATTTTCGACCGTGCCAGCTACACGGCGCCCTATTATGGCCCCGGCACCTTTAACAACGAGTCGGCGGTGTATGTTCAGGGCCAGCAGATGGTCTATCAGGATGCGCCGAACTCGCCTGACGGCGTCTATGTCTTTGGCGAGGCCATGCTCGGCACCGCGGGCGGCAAGCAGGTCTCCAACCTGCAGGCTGAAGCCGGCATGATCTGGCAGGGTCCCTTCGCCAGCCGGCCGAACGACAACATCGGCGTCGCCGTCAGCGGTATCCATTACAACAACCGCTATCTCAACTCGCTCTACCAGACCCGTCTCGCCGAGGGCGGTTCCGGCTACCCCGACCACAACCTGATCATGACGGAAATTCACTATGCCTGGCAGGCCAATAAATGGCTGAATATCATGCCGAATTTCCAGTACATCATCAATCCGGACGGTCAGGGCTTCTCGACCTATTCGACGCATAACCTGTCGAATGTCGCTGTGTTCGGCATTCAGCTCTATGTCGATCTGCCGACCCTGTTCGGCATGCCGACCAAATCCTGATCGGTTCCAATCGAACCATCCTGCAAACCCCGGCGCGAACCGCCGGGGTTTTTTCTGTGCCGCCCGCCTCACCAACCCGATCGATCGCCATGACAGCGTAATCAGCTCTCGCGTGGAACCAAGCGGTCTGATAAGCCGGTGCGATGCACGGACGTGACGCCATCGGCGGCCTGATCGACGCGAAAGGCCATATTCGGGCACCCTGGCGACCTGTGGTCGATGCCATGCAGGCGATCGGTGCCGAGGAATTCGCCGCGCGGGCCGCCGCACTCGACCGTCGCGCCCGGTTCGAGGCGCCGAGTGATAGCGTGCAGTCGCGCCATCTCGACCCGATCCCGGTGCCGTTGATGGATTACGAATTCAGCGCGCTGGCCGGCGCCATCATCGAGCGGGTCGGATGTCTCGCCGCATTGCTCGACGATCTGTACGGCCCACAGGCGAGTATCATCGATCATTTGCTGCCGGGCGACCCGGTCTACTCCAACCCGCATTTCCTGCGTCATCTGGCGCGCCAACCCGGTATCGCGCAGCCGCGTCTTGGTATTTATGCCGTCGATCTGATCCGCCATTCGGACGGCGGATTTCAGGTGCTGCGCGACCATACCGATCGCGCGCCCGGCCTCGGCCTCGCCATGGCGATCCGCCGCTTCGTCGCCGAGGTGATGCCGGAGTTATTCGGCGCGGTCACGCTCGCGAGCCAGCGGCCGCTCATCGAGACCTGGCAAGACATGCTCCACCACCACGCCGCCGGCGGGCCGATCGGGCTGATCACCGGTCCTTGCAGCGACATGGCGGACACCCGCCTGCTCGCCCGGCAGATCGGCGGCATGGTGCTCCGGCCGGACGATCTTTCCTGCACCGGCGGCGCGCTACGCCTGCGCACCCTCGGTGGCTCGACCGCTGTGCGTCTCCTGCTCCGCCAGGGCGCCAGCCACGCAATCGATCCGTTGGAACAGGGCGGCGCCCCCTCACACGGCGTCGCCGGCCTGTTCCGCGCATTGCGCACCAACGCCGTCACCGTCCTCAATGCGCCGGGCAGCGCCATCCTTGAGGCGCCTGAGCTGAAAACCTGCTTTAATGACGTATTCCGCCACCATACCGGCCGGTCGCTGCAATTGAGCGAAAGCCTCGGCCCGAACACGGCCGGGTTCGACGCTGACCAGGCGCCGATCGCAATCCGTCAGTCACCTGATCAGAGCACGGCACGCTTCGATTTCGCCGCTCTCACCCTGCGCCTGTTCGCCCTGCGCGTGGGTGATGTGTGGCACGTCCTGCCGGGCGGGCTGGGTCGGGCGGTGCGCGCCGATGGCACGACCTTGATCAAGGACATCTGGGTGATCGACTCGGGTGAGTCTGACCATGTCTCGCCCGGTCCGGCCCAGCGCACCGCCCCCTGCATTACCAATAGGGTCGCGATCGATCTGCCGAGCCGGCTGGCTGATGACCTGCTCTGGCTCGGTCGCATGGTCGAGCGGCTGGATGCCGCGGCGCGACTTCTGACGATCGCCCTGCCCCGCTTCGCCGATGCCAGCAGCCTGCCCCATGAAGCCGCCCAACGTGACAGTCTGGCGGCGTGTCTGGTCAGCGCCAAGCTGCTGCCCGGCGAAACCGCCGGACCTTTTCTGTCGGCGCGGCGGCTGAACCAGGCCCTCGCCCGGCATCGCCCGCTTACCACGCTGCGCGCGGATGTCCGCCGTCTGCTCGATCAATGTGGCGAACGGTTCAGCGTTTCGATGCGCGCGATCGTCGAATCGGCGCTCGATCAGGTTCCCGCCGATCAGGATGCCGACCCCCGAACGCTGGCGGCCTGCATGCAGTTTGCCGCCACGTTCAACGGCGTGATCGCCGAGGACGCCTCACGCAGCGGCGGTTTCGTCTTCGTTGAAATTGGCCGTCGCCTCGAGCGCGCCGAAGCGCTCGCCGAGACCTTGACGATTCTGCTCGGCGGCGCGCTCGACCGTCTCGACCCGGGCCTGTCGCTCGCGATCGAGTTGGCGGATGCCCAGTTAAGTTATGAATTCACCCATGCCGGGCCGGTGCTGCCGGCACCGGCGATCGCGCTTCTGATCGGTGCCGCCGATTATCCGCGCAGCCTCGCCTTCCAAACCGAGGCGCTGGTTGTTGCGTTGCAGCGGATCGGCGCACCGGAGGACGCTACCGCCGCGGCAGCCATTTCAGCGCAGCTAACCGCCCTCGCCGGGTGGATCGCCGCCGGCGAACCGGCCGACATCGCCGCCCTGCTGACTTCCACGTCGGACGGCTTGCGGCGCCTATCGTCGGACCTTGCGACGCGATATTTTGCCCCGGTTCCCCCGGCCCGCCATGTCGAGGAACCCCAGCAGACCCGCCCCTGACCCGACCGCAGCCACTAGAGCATTATGCTTTCAGAGTAACGCTCTAGCTCTATGTTTTTTCGAGCGATTTCATGCGATTATATTGCCGCTGCCGCGTCAACTTATCGCATATCGCTCTGAGGCCTGGGTGTCAGCCGGAACGGCAACGCCGACGAGACAGCACCAGCCCGCCCAGCGCCAGTGCGAGAATCCCGAATGTCGATGGCTCGGGAACCGGCTGCGGCGTTGGATGCGGCGTCGGCACCGTGGGAGGCGCGAGCGGTGACAGAACGACCGGCGGTGTCCCGCTGGTTGGCGGCAGATAATTCACTCCCCCGCCGGGACCGCCGATCGTGCCGCCCGGTGCCGTATCGAGCGGAATCGCGGCCAGCGCCGTATTGCCCGCCGCCTTCATGACCTGACCATAGGTCTGCGGTGTCATCGGCACGACCGGTGCGATCCAGACCTGATGGCAGCCACAGGGCAGTTGGGGCTGGAGCGGCGGCGCGGACGCCAACATGAGCCCCAATGCCGCGCCGGTTCCGATCGTGGTTACCGCCGCGGGAATTCCAACCGCTACCGGATGGCTGACCACCACACCACGACAAGCTTGCGCGCAACGAATAACCCACATGTTATGTATTCTTAATGAAAATGATGCCGACCGCAAGGGTTTTCGGTTAGTTCCCGCAAAGAATCAATAAACCTAAGGGTGAAAAGTCTCATTTTGCTATCATTATTTTATATAAGATTAACAACTTTAAATTGTAGTATTCGGTGAAAAATTATCATAAATTTGCGCAATTCACGCGTTTACCGTCTGTTTATATCGGAAATCGCACAACCGATTCGACGCCGGTGCCAAACATCGCCAACGATATTACTAACTGAGGGGGTAAAGCCGCGTTATTGTAACGCAAAAGGAAGACGCGTGGGCTGGTGTCCCGCGCGGGATACGCCTTCGCGTTCGGCGGACGCGGGAGCGTCACGCCGCCACGACCGCTTCCTAGTGCGTCATACTTTCTGCTTAACGCTCTAGCTCTATATTTTTTCGAGCGATTTCAT
>NZ_JBMFGY010000147.1:0-6698 GCF_049977125.1 Acidiphilium sp.
AGTCTGCGCATGATTTTTTTACACAGACATCACAAAACGACCACGCTGGTTGCCGGCTTGAGGATGACCGGAGTGGTCGCCCTCGTGATACTCGATGGCCCGATCAACGGCGATTCGTTCAAAGCCGATGCGCCTCAGGTACTTACCCCCGAACCGCAGCACGGAGATGGATCGCCCAAGGAGGATTGCCTCGCGCTCGTTGTCATCCTAAACATCGTAGATCGTCGAATGTCGATGAGAAATTTGCATGCCCGTCGCAATCCGCCCTCGTCAAGTTCAGTTGCTCAACCCTCTAACCAGCAACGAGGAAATCGCAGCCGTCGCCAAAGCGCTGGGTCATCCTGCTCGCATCCATATCGTTCGACTGCTTCTCGCGAAGCAGTCCTGCATCGGTTGCGACATCGTGGAGGATGTTGGGTTGGCCCAATCGACGGTGTCTGAGCATCTGCGTATTCTCAGGGCGGCCGGTATCATCAAGGGCGAGTTCGAGCGGCCCCGCGTCTGCTATTACCTTAATCCTGACAGCCTGCGACCCCTGGCGGCGCTTCTGAACGCCATGTTCGAAAAAGATAGCCATGGCGAACTCAGCGGCTCGATCTGCTGTCCACCATCGGACTACAAGCCGACGGAATCCCCCGATCAAACAGGAGAATCCTCATGACGACTGTCACTATCTATGACCCACCGATGTGCTGCTCGACCGGAGTTTGCGGCCCCGAGCCTGACCCGAACCTAGCGCGCTTCGCTGCCGACCTTGAATGGCTCAAGACCCAAGGCGTCATGGTCCAGCGCGTCAACCTTGCCCAAGAGCCGGCGCGATTTGTTGCTGAACCCGCTGTCAAGGCGTTGCTCGATGAGACCGGCGGTGATGATCTGCCTGCACTTGTTATCAATGGCCGTATCGTTGCCCGCGGTCAGTATCCCGTACGCGCAGAACTCGCTGAACTGGCAGGCGTCGTAACGTTGAACGTCTCAGCGGACTATCTTGCCAGTGAGACCGTGTGCGAGCTAATTGCTATTGGTGCGGCGGTCGCGGCGGGCTCCGAATCCTGCCTTGAGTTCCATCATAATGCCGCGAAGCATCTTGGGTTGAGTTCGGAGCAGATGCGCCGCGCAGCAGAGATTGGTGCAGAGGTGCGCGCCACGGCGACCAAATCCGTGATGGGTACAAAAGACCGTTTGATCGGCGGGCTAACGCAATCCGGCTGTTGCGGCGGAGCTGCCGCAGCCCAACCCACCCCCGGCTGCTGCTAACTACCACGACGCCTAAAGGAGCCTCCGATGTTCCCTAATCTACCAAAATTCGTGTTCTTCACCGGCAAGGGAGGCGTCGGCAAAACCTCGCTTGCCAGCGCCACGGCGCTCAGCCTCGCCGACCAAGGCAAAAAGATTCTCCTGGTGAGCACCGACCCTGCATCAAATGTGGGCCAGGTGTTCGAGACGGAGATCGGCAACCGCGTCACACCGGTCCCGCGGGTGGCGGGATTGGACGCCATCGAAATCAATCCTGAGGAAGCTGCGGCCGAATATCGTGAGCGCATCGTCGGCCCGATGCGCGGTATTCTTCCTGAAAAAGTGCTCAATGGAATTGGGGAGCAGCTTTCCGGCGCATGCACAATAGAAATCGCCGCCTTTGACGAATTCACCGAGCTCCTAACTGATGGTGATCTGATCGGCCGATATGATCACGTCATTTTCGACACCGCGCCAACTGGCCACACCATTCGCCTCCTGAAATTGCCGGGTGCCTGGTCGGGGTTTCTGGAGTCCGGCAAGGGTGACGCATCCTGCCTCGGCCCACTTGCGGGCCTCGAGAAACAACGCACGCGCTATGCTGCCGCTGTCGAGCGACTTTCCGACCGTGACGCCACACGGCTTATTCTTGTCGCCCGGCCGCGCCCGTCGGCACTGGCTGAGGCGGCCCGAACGTCGCGGGAGCTGGCCGCGATCGGTATCCGCAACCAACAACTCGCCATCAACGGAGTGATACCGGACGAGGCGGGCAGTGATCCGCTCGCGACAGCCTTGGTGCACAGAGACCGCGCCGCGCTCGCGGCATTGGATAGCGATGTCGCACGTCTCCCTCGGGTGACATTTCCCCTCCGAGCCGAAAACCTGGTCGGAATCGAGGCGCTACGGCGATTTGCCAAGGACACACCGGAACAAGCGCCGACTCCAAGCACAGTCCAGCACCAGGACTTTCCTAACCTTGGCTCGCTCGTTGATGACATCGAGCGGCCCGGCAAGGGTCTCGTCATGTTCATGGGTAAAGGCGGTGTCGGTAAGACGACGATAGCCGCGGCGGTGGCAGCCGAACTGGCCGGACGCGGTCACGAGGTTCTGCTGACGACAACTGACCCCGCGGCGCATCTTGCGGAGACGCTGGGGGAAATGCTCCCGCGCCTCACCATTAGCCGCATCGATCCTGCACAAGAGACGGCGCGTTATCGCGATCATGTGCTCGAGGCCAAGGGCAAGGATCTCGACGCTCAGGCGTACGCCATGCTGGAAGAAGATCTGCGCTCGCCCTGCACGGAAGAGATCGCTGTCTTCCAGGCTTTCTCGCGGGTCATCCGCGAAAGCACGCGGCACTTCGTCGTGATCGACACCGCGCCGACCGGGCATACCCTCCTCCTGCTCGACGCGACGGGATCCTATCATCGCGACATCGTCCGCCATACCGATCCCAGCGCTCTGGGCCGGATGGTAACCCCGATGATGCGCCTTCAGAACGCTGAGCAAACGAAGATCCTGATCGTCACCCTGGCGGAGACGACTCCCGTGCTCGAGGCGATGCATCTGCAACACGACCTACGTCGCGCCGGCATCGAGCCCTGGGGCTGGATCGTGAATTCGTGCCTCGCCGCCGCCCCGACAACCCATCCGCTACTTCGTCAGCGTGCAGCTTCTGAATTTAGCCAAATCGACAAAGTACGCGAGGGCCTCGCTAAGCGACTTGCCGTAGTTCCCATGCAGGCCGAAGAACCCGTCGGGATCGAACGGCTGCAGGCGCTCTGCTCGACACCGAAGGTTCATGTGGCCGCATAGGTCGGAACGCTGCGCGAATCGCTAATCCGCGTCGGTCCGGCACCGCGGCGCAAGTAACGCGCCGCTTGCGCCAACACCGACTGGCGGAGTTCTCGGCAAACAAGTAACCGCCCCCCGCTTGCTTTCTAGCCACTACGCGGCCTGAACCTTTCCCAATTTTGCCCTTACGACCGAATGTCCAGAAATACACCAACGTCCCGCCGTCATCATTCCTAGCCTAAGCAGGCGCCAAATTAGCTGCGCATCCCTTATAACAAGGCGTTTGGGAAATTGGATCACGCACGTCGATTGTCAAAGCATTTGTCAGGCTTCCTGGGTATCCCCATAGCGTAAACAGACGTCCAGCAGGAATTCGCTCTGTGACTTCCGCGATAATTTGGACTGCCCCTCGCCTCGTGCGGACCGTGGTTAGCTGACCATCTTGAATGCCGAGACGCCGTGCATCGGTTGGATTAACCAAGACCGTGTTGTGCGGCTTCCTCGCAACGAGTTGGGGAATACGCTTGAAGGTATAGCCACTTTGCCAAAGGTCATTGTCACGACCCGTTATCAGTACAAACGGATATTGAGATGACGGTGGTTCTGGTTGAGGTTTAAAGTCGAGGGCCCATATCTTCGCCCGCCCGTCGGGTGTCGGAAAGTGACCATCGGTATAGAGTCGCGCGGTACCATTTGATTTTGACGTTGGTACAGGCATTTGAAAATTGGTTGGTCCTGCTTGCCGCATTCTTTCATAGGTAAGACCCGAAAACGGAGTACCCGCTTTCAGCTCATCAAATATTTCTTCTGCGGAATTCCAATTGAATTCTTTTGCAAATCCCATTTTTCTGCCAATTTCTGTGGGAATGGCCCAGTCTGGTCGTGCCTCCCCGGGGGCCGGCGCGAATACTTCGTAGAATCTTACCCGTCTATCGGTATTGGTTGAGGTATAGGGCGCCTCTCCCCACGACGCCGCTGGAAATACAACGTCAGCAATTGCTGTAGTTTCATTTGGATAAATATCTGTGACAACGAGGAATTCAAGTTTTTTGGTCATAATCTCATGAAAATGAGATGCGTGAGGCAACGTGACAAACGGTTGGACGCAAGCAGCGACAAGGGCTTTTTGCGTCCCTTGATCAATTTGATCCATCATTTGAAAGATCGTTTTATTCGGTATAGTAACGTTATCCAACTCACCCGAAAATAATGGGGGATTTACGATTGAACCCTGGTGGCCACCAAGAGGTGAATATGATCCTCCCGGCTTACCAAAACTTCCTGTTATTAGGGCTAGATTTATTAGAGAACAAACCATGTCGGTACCATGGGCTTGGTGCTCAATACCTTTTCCAGAAAGAAAAAGTGTAGCCTTCGATCTACCAATAATATTTGCAACACTCCTAATTTGGTCTGTAGTAATTCCCGTTAGTCCGGATGACTTTGAAAGCGAGTATTTTGTTGTTACAAGTTTGCGATAATCATCAAACCCCACCGTATGCGCGTCAATGAATTTTTTATCTATCTTCCCATTTTTTATTAATTCTGCGCCGATGGCATTATAAAGAGCAACATCTGTGCCGGGACGAATTTCAAGAAACGTTCCATATTTACGTGCATTTTCAGCGGCTAGTGTTGTCCGAACATCGATAACAATTAATTTAGCCGCGCCACTTTGTGCACGCTCAAAAATTCGGTCATATACTACTGACAGAGTTCCCGATGCGTTTGCTCCGGCCAGAACAATCGTGTCGGCGTGGTTAATATCGTCAATTGACCAGGGATGTGCGCCGTTTCCAAGTGAGCGTGTCAATCCGGCAGCACCGCTTGCGGCGCAGAGACGCCCGTTCAGGTCATAGTTTTTGACATTCAGAAGCTTTGCCAGCTTCATATACGCGTATGCGTTTTCACCACCAAACCAATCGGCGTGATAAAAGCCTATGCTTTCGGGACCATCTTTTTCAACGTAGTCTTTGAGCTTATTCGCAACCAAATCTGTTGCATCCTGCCACGACGCTCTTACTAATCGGTTGTTGACGCGAACCATCGGGTACTGAAGACGATCAGACGTCGGACCGCTCGGGCTATATAGAGTTTCCGTCAAAAACGCACCACGAACCGAGTAATCGCCATAATTGCTTGGACATGCAGAACTAGGGATTAGTTGAACGAAATTCCCGTCAGATAACTTTATAATGGGAAGATCCGGGCTTTCTGGGACAATGGATTCACCTGATAGTACTTTGTATCCACATCCCACATTACAAAATCGGCAGCTGGTGGTGTTGCCCGGCTTGTTTGGAGCTCCCCCTATACTAGCTAATGCCGATAGAACATCTGAATGTTTCATAGTTTTTTCTCCCCGTAGATTTCTTCGACCTCATGTATCGACATTTTTGTGCCGAATGGTGGTTCGGAGATGCTCGTCGCGTAGATGTTGCCATCATGATCAACGTCAACACTGATTTTGGGAAGCGGACGGGGAGCGGGACCGGCTACAACTGCCCCAGACATGGTAGCCGAAAAATGACTTTGATGGCACGGACATTTAAAAAGTTGGTCCGACGCTTCATATTGAACTGGACATCCCATGTGAGTACAGATTGTACTAAACGCAGCTAGCTGCCCGTTGGGGAGACGAAATACCACAGCGGGAGATTCCTCAGTTGGAAAATTAAAATGGAGAATCTTCTTAGAGTCCATCTCTGTAATTGTGCCGATTTTCAAACGGCCCGGATATTTCAATCCTGCTTGGGCACTCTGAATGAATGCAGTTGCATCACTGGCGATGGCTACTGCTCCAGTAGATAGAATTAAGAGAGTTTCACGACGTTTCATTTTCAGTTTCCTCCACTTTCTGTGGGACACGTCAAATTTAATTTAATCTCGCCTTCTCGTCGATGCCCCTTTCCGCATTTTCAGCGTTCTCCCCATCAAAATTTTGTTCCTTACTTTTTTCGTAATTACGACCCTACACTTAGTTATGCTGATAACGGCTCGATATGTTTAAATTTAACTTGGTGCGACCGCTGAGACCTGGCTCTCTCAAACAAATCTTGCTTGAGTCTACCTCGCCGTACGATCGGCATCCTTGATCTATGTCAAGTTGGGTGTGATGACACATCAATTTGTTGTGGCGGGTTTTGAAATGAGTTCACGTTTGATATCCTGATGCAGCAATATGGTATTTTCAGGATGAAGATGGCAACAGATGTCTGTAACGATTTAGCCGGTATGAATTGCGAAGCGATTTTCGGCATTTTCATGATGGCAGCTATACAATCTGGCATCCCGGTGCCGCGATAGTTCGCGGTCAAATCTAAAGGGCCATCTCGAATTGAATTCGGAACGTGTTCTCTGTGGGATTGAATGGCCATGTCGGATGTGATTCTGGACAGTTGTTCGAAGCCTTGCCGGATATCACATGTGGGCGCCGACTACCCGTGCGCCGCATAGCCACACAGGGTTACGTGGTGGAAGTGACGTGACCGACGCCGAATGGTTGATAATCTCGCCGTTCCTGTCCCCGCCGAGTTCGTGCAGTTGTCTGCGGAAATGGGAGACGCGCGAGATCATTCTCATCCTGTTTGTAGCGTTGCACAATTTTCTCCTTACGGACCCCCCTCCCCGGCCGCGTCGGGATGACCGGGGCAAGGGCGCGCGAGGGCGCT
>NZ_JBMFGY010000148.1:0-6642 GCF_049977125.1 Acidiphilium sp.
TGATTATGTTGCCACTGTCGCGTCAACTTAATCGCATATCACTCTAGCGTTTATTTTCACGAACGGAGCGAAATCATGAGCCTGATGTCGCGTTTCACCACATTGATCGCCGCCAAGGCCAATAAAGTGCTCGACGCCGCGGACGATCCCGATGCTGATCTGCAATTGTCGTACGAAAAAATGGTGACCAGCCTGCAGGAAACCAAACGCCATCTTGCGGACGTGATCGCCGAGCAGATCACGCTCGAGCATCAGATCGCCGATCACCAGGCCGCGATCGGCCGCCACGACGCGGATGCCCACATCGCCCTGAAAGCCAATCGCGAAGACCTCGCGCGCGCCGCGCTCGCCGACAAGGAGGCCGAGACCCACAAGCTCGAACCGATCCAGGCCTCCTATGAGCACGTCAGGCAGCAGGCGGAAAAACTGAAGCAATATGAGCAGAAACTCGAAGCCAAGATCGAGCAATTCGCGACCGAAAAGGAATCCCTCAAGGCCGAGCACGACGCGGCGAACGCCGAATTGAAGGTCGATCAGCAGCTTGCCGGAATCGGCCAGGGGCTGGGCGGCGTTGAGGACACGATCCAGCGCGCGCGTGATAAAACCCACGCCCTGTCGGCCAAGGCCGAGGCCATGGAACGCCTGATGGACGATGGCACGATCCATGATCCGCTCGATCATCGCAGCCGCAGCGAGCACGAGATCGAAAAACTGCACGATACCTCCGACATCGATGACCAGCTCGCGAAATTGCGCGCCGAAATGGCGCAGTCCCAACCGCCGCCGCAACAACCCTCATGAGCGAGGATGATCTCAGCGCGATCGACCTGCACGCCGCCTTCATGCGTCGTGCGGCGGCCGATCAACCCGCCTTCGTCGAGGCCCTGGCGGTGCGGCTGGAACAGTCGCTGCCCGGCCTGGTGCGGGTTGAGCGCAAAAAAGACGGTCTGTTCAGCAAAACCGCCCATGTCCATCACATCAGCATCGACACCGGCGCCGTGCAGTATATTCTGGAACAGGAACACGGCATTTTGCACGCCTCCTGCGCGCACGGCACCCACGGCGTCATTCTCAAACGCGAAACCCTCACGATCGCGCAATTCCTCGCCGCGCTGAACGAGGCGCTGGGTAAACTCTCGGCCGATGCCGAGGGCGCGCACCGCGTACTGCATGATTTTCTGATGTCATAAGGAATAATCAGCAATGTCGTTCAAGGATCTGCTCAAGGGCGTGGTCGGCGCTGTGGTGGCGGGGAATGCGGCGAACGACCCCGCCGAATTGGCCCGTCAGGCGGCGCGCATGGCCGAATGGCACACCGCCCTGCGCCATAACGGCGTTCCCGGCTTCGTCGGTGAACGGCTGCGCCACACCGCCGTCGGGCGGCTGCCCTGGGTCTCCACGGCATCGCCGGGCGACCTGCTCACCCTGCGCACCCATGGCATCAAGACCCTCGGCATGGTTTCCGGCAATTGCTGGTATCATTTCGGCTATTCCTGGACCGAAGGCCATCGCGACGGCTGGCACACCGCGATTGCGCGGATGCAGCACGAAGCAGCACTAATGGGAGCGCATGCGGTGGTCGAGGTCAGGCTCGCCACACGGCAATCGAGCGAACCGGACGATCGCAACTCGATGGACTACAGCGCCACCGGGACCGCCATCAGCATCGCCGGAATGGCCGACGAGCGCGATCCCATGGTTGCCACCGTCTCGCAACTCGAATTCGCCCGCCTGCTCGAGGCCGGAATTCTGCCGGTCGGCCTCGCGGTCGGCGCCCATTACGAATGGATGGCCGACCCCTATGGCTGGGCCGATGCCCAGCAAAGCTACTTCAACCAGGAGCTCGAGGTCCTGGCCGGATTTCAACGGCGGGTGCGCCAATCGGCCCTGAATGCGATGCGCAGCCACGCCCGCACCCAAGGGGGCACCGGCGTGCTCGGGCGCGTGCAGTTCACCGAAATGTTCCGCGAGCCGGGCAATCAGGAAGAACCGACCCAGTATCTGTGCCGTCACATCGCCTTCGGCACCGTGATCCAGCACCGCAAGGGCGAGCATCGGAGCCTCAAACCGCGCGCGGTCCTGATGACGCGGAAATCACGATCGAAATCGCTTGAAGCCACCGAATCGGTGATCTGAAGCCGGCCTCCCCCGGCATCACAATAACACTTGCCAGCCACGCGTTCTCGGAACACAGTAACGCGAGGGATACGTCCGGCACACCGACCAGGGGAGGTTTCGTGAAACCATTTCAATGGCTTGCCGTCGTGCCGTTCATCGGTCTGTTGATCGGCCCCATCGTGCACAACCGGCTGCACCCGTTCATTCTCGGCATGCCGTTTCCGCTCGGCTGGATCACTGTGTGGATCGTGCTGACCGCGCTCATCATGGCGATCGTCTATGCACTCGACCCGGCCAACAAGGGAGACGCGCCATGACGATCCCGTTGATCCTGTTGGGACTGACCGTCATTTTCGCCCTCCTGCTCGGCATCGGCGCCCGGTCCGGCCATCAGATGGGTCTGGAGGAATGGACCGTCGGCAACCGCGGCTTCGGCGCGATTCTGGTGTTTCTGCTGCTCGCCGGCGAAATTTATACCACATTCACCTTCCTCGGCGCTTCCGGTTTTGCTTACGGGCTGGGGGCGCCGGCCTATTACATTCTCGCCTATGCAACGCTTGCCTACGTGATCGCCTATTTCCTGCTGCCGCCGGTCTGGACCTACGCCAAGCAACATCATTTGGTGTCGCAACCCGATTTTCTCGCGCATAAATACGACAGTCCGGCGCTCGGCATCGTGGTGTCGCTGGTCGATATCGTCGCGCTGATCCCCTATCTGGTGCTGCAACTGACCGGCCTTGGTATCATCGTGGGGGCGGCCGGCTATGGCGGTATTTCAAACACCGCCGCCGTTCTGACCGGCGCCGTGGTGGTCACGATCTATGTGATCGTCTCCGGCGTGCGCGGTTCCGCCTGGACCGCCGTGGCCAAGGACATCATGATCCTCGGCGTCGTGCTGTTCCTGGGCCTCTATCTGCCGATCCATCTCTACGGCGGCATTGGCCCGATGTTCGCCGATATCGCCAAGGCCAAGCCCGGCTTCCTGATTTTTCCGGACAAGGGGCAGTCGGTGTGGTGGTTCGTCTCGACGGTGCTGCTCACCGCGCTCGGTTTCTTCATGTGGCCGCACTCATTCGCCAGCTGCTACACGGCGCGCGATGCGAAAGTGTTCCGCAAGAACGCGATCGTTCTGCCGATCTATCAGCTGATCCTGCTGTTCGTTTATTTCGTCGGCTTCGCCGCGGTGCTGAAGGTGCCGGGTCTGAAGGGGGCAGCGAGCAATCTGGCGCTGTTCAAGCTCGTGGTGGCAACCCTGCCGCCCTGGGTGGTCGGCATCGTCGGCGCCGCCGGGGTGCTGACCGCACTCGTTCCGGGTTCGATGATCACAATGACGGCCGCGACCTTGATGGCCCGCAATGTCTACGGTGCCTACAACAAACAGGCGAGCAACGATCAGATCGTGTTTCTGGCCAAATGTCTGGTGCCGGTGGTGATGCTGATCGCCGTGGTCTTCACCCTCACCGGCAACGCCACCATCGTGACCCTTCTGCTGGTCGGCTACAGTTTCGTGACCCAGATGTTTCCGTCGCTGGTCGCCAGCCTGTTTCCGGCCCTGGGCGCCACCCGTCAGGGCGCGATGTCGGGCATCGTGGTCGGCGTCGCCGTCGCGGCCTGGTTGACGTTCAGCCACGCCTCGATCGGCAGCCTCCTGCCGTTTCTGCCGCAGGGGATCAAGGACCTCAACGTCGGAATCATCGCCCTGTTCGCCAATCTCGTGGTGCTTGCCGCCGTTAGTGCTGCAACGAAACGAAGTGCTATGGCCGTGGCGGAGTGAGCCACCCTGGTCAGCGGATCATGAAAACACCGGCGGTAGTCGGGTGGGCGCCTTGATCCGGAGTTGCTTGTTCACATTCATCCGGCCAAACACCACCTCGATCGCCGCGGGGGCAACGCCGAATTCGCCAGCGAGGAATCGGACCATGTGATCGGTCGCCCGGCCGTTGCGTGGCGCGGCGGTGACGCTGACCTTGAGCTGCGTTCCCTTGGGTTTGCCGATCGCATCGCTGCTGGCGCTGGGTTTGCCGAGAATATTGACCACGAGCGTGTCACCCTCCCACCAGAAGAACGAACGCGGCGCTTCGGGCGCGGCCTCGGGTGCCGCTCCGGGCGCTGCTCCGGGCATCGGCTTGCGTTTCGGCTGTTTCATCGCGCCATTGTCGCGCGGATGCACCCGCCCTGTAAAATCTCCGGCCGGTTCGGTGCCCCGCTCGGCACGGCCACACATTCTCGTGACAGGATCGAAAGATCTGATCCAGATCAATGAACACGCCGATGCGCTTCACTAACCCGGTTCATGGTTCGGTACCGCCTGGTGCCGGAATGAGACAGCATGGGAACGGATGATATGATACGAATGATCGGGACGGATGACCGGGCCGCACGAAACCAGCGGTCCGCGCGGCGGCGGCGGATCGTCGCAGGCGCGGTCGCCTTCTGTGGCGCGCTGCTCTGCACCAATCTGGCGCAGGCGACGGCACCGCTGACCGCGCCACCCGATTCGCCATCGCCGCCCGCATACCCGGCGCTGCCCGCCCCCAACACCGCCGGAATGAGCAAGGCTCAGGTCGCGGTTGTCCAACGCGGCGAATTTCTGGCCGCCGCGGGCGACTGCATGCCCTGCCACACCGCGCCGGGTGGCAAGCCCTTTGCTGGCGGGTTTTCCTTCGTCACACCGTTCGGCGCCTTGTTCGGCCAGAACATCACGCCCGACAAGGCGACCGGCATCGGCCGCTGGACCGATGCCCAGTTCTGGGCCGCCCTGCATGACGGTGTCATTCCCGGCAAATCGCTCCTGGTGTTCCCGAATTATATGTACCCGGCGATGCCCTACACGTCCTATGCGAAGCTCAGCCGGCCCGACGTCATGGCGATCAAGGCCTATCTCGATGCGATCCCGGCCGTGCATCAACCCGACGTCAAGGATCAGCTGGATTTCCCGTTCAACATCCGCGCCGGCCTCCTGACCTGGCGGATGCTCTTTTTCAGCCATGCACCGATAAAATACGCCAAAACCTGGACACCGTCCGTGCGTCGCGGCGCCTATCTCGTCGAGGCGCTCGGCCATTGCAGCGATTGCCACTCGCCGCGCAACCTCATGCTGGCGGTCAAATCCGGCGAAACCCTGGCCGGCTCCCGCATCCTGGGCGAAACCTGGTACGCCAACAACATCTCGTCATCGAAACGCGATGGCATCGGCGGCTGGAGCCGGGCCAGCCTGGTGTCGTTTCTGCATGACGGCGGCAACATGACCCATGGCTCCGATTTCGGGCCGATGAAATCGGTCGACGATGACAGCCTGAGCCAGTTGCCGATCGGCGCGATCAACGACCTCGCCGCCTATCTGCAAACCGCAACGCCGCCGCGCCGCAATTCTCCGCAGCCGCCGGCGGCGCACCCAAGCGCTATCGCCGCGGGCAGGGCGCTTTACGCCGAAAACTGCGCGGCCTGCCATCATGCCAACGGCGCGGGCAATGCCGCCATTGCGCCCAATTTGAAAGGCAATGCAGCGGTCTGGCAAGGCCCCGCCGACAATGTGATCGGCGCCACCCTGGCCGGGCTGGAACCATGGCACCCCGGCGGCCTGGCGATGCCCTCCTACGCCGCATCGCTCAACGACCATCAGATCGCGGCGATTGCGAACTACGTCCGCACCGCGTGGGGCAATCCGGGTGTCGCGAACGCCACCGCCGCCGAGGTTCTGGCCATGCGCGAGACGGCGCCGTCCCATGCGCTCGCCGCCGCCGATACCGATTATCTCGACCTGCCGCCAATCGCCTCAGCCGCCGCCCGGCGCCTGCACTGCCCGATGCTGAGCCCCGGCGACGCCAGCGACTGGCCGCAATGGGGCCAAATCATGCGCGGCGCCACCATCGCCTCTTTGAAGATCAAGGCAACCACCCTCGCCGCAGCCATCCGTCAGGCCGACGCCACCGTGACCGATCCGGAGCTGACCCACGATCTGATCATGGCCGCTTGCCCCGTCATCGCCACCCAACCCGGCGTCAGCCGATCGGCACAGCGATCCGCACTGCACGACTTCACCAAAACCGCGGCAACCATTGCCCACGCGACGCCATGACGTGAAACCCCAACAGACACACGGCACCGGCGGCGACCCTGTGATCACGGCGCGGCGCGAGAGTTCATCGACCCGCTCGAGCGACGATCCGGCTGCGCCCAACCACCCCGGCATCTTGGTTTCATAACCCCGATCCGACAACCCATCACCGCCGGCTTGAGCCGCCGACGGTTGTTGGCTATGTACCGCCCACGCCGGAGGGATGGCCGAGCGGTTTAAGGCGCACGCTTGGAAAGCGTGTGTGCGTGAAAGCGTACCGTGGGTTCGAATCCCACTCCCTCCGCCACCCCTGCATCCAGAGCTGTCCGGCACCATCCCACAAAGTCTTTGTTTCCAATGGGTTGAGTGCCAGTCTATCCACCTGCATCCCTCGGATTTGCCCCAATTTGGCTCTTCCACGTGGGTGATTTCTTGGGTAAGATTCGGAGCATGGCGCGCTTGGTGAA
>NZ_JBMFGY010000149.1:0-6617 GCF_049977125.1 Acidiphilium sp.
CGCTCCGGCATGGTGTGAAAATCCAGCACCACGCTGCGCCCGTGGCGCAGTTCCGGCGGCAGCGCGAACGAGAACCCGCACGCCGGGTCCGCCCCGATCGCATCGGCGACATCGGCGCGAAACTGATCGGCCACAATCTCCGCGATCGGCTGACCCTTGGTCGAAATCAGCACCCGCACGCCGCCGGTCTTGACATTGCTCCGCTCATCGACCCGGACCACCCAGCCCTGGATCATGCCATCGACCAACCCATCCAGCACCCCTTCGACATGCATGCGCCGCGTCAGGCAGAAATGCAGTTCCGGCAGCACCAGCCCGCCGCGTCCGGGCAGATGGATCGGATCGCCATCCAGAGTCGCGAACGACAGCACATGGCGCAACCCATCCTGAAACCGCAACGGAATCATGTAATCGAACCCCACCCGAGTCGAGGGCAGGTTGAGCGGTGCTGTGTCCGGCCGATTGACATCGCAGGTGATCACATCGGCGATCTGGCCATCGATCATCACCCGCATGGTCAGCGCCCGGTCCGCCGCCATCGGGTCGATCGCCCACCCCGCCAGCGAGGCCTCCTCGATCCGGTCCAGATACCCCAGAATAACCCGCCCCGGCCGCGCCAGCGGCGGGGTCAGCGGCCGCGCCAGCGGCGGGGCCAGTGGCGGAGCCAGCGGCGGAGATCGTGTCGCGGTCTTGCCGGTATCATGCGCCTCAGGCCGTTTCGCCATGAAATTATCCCTGTTCAATGTCGGTCCAATCAGCCGCCCGCGCGAATTCACGGACCCCACCACTACCTTGCCTTGCGGCCGTTCGGAAATCCAGAGACCTTCCACGCAATCTATTGCACCGCATCAGCGCCGCCCGCCGCGATGATCTGGATCAATGCGCAAGACCGCCAACCGGCGCATGAATCCCTCCGCCTGACGACGTGCGACGACGCCACCCCAACCGCGCATCATCCCCCGAGGAGACTCCATCATGAGCAAGCCCGCCCCCCCAAATCAAGCCGAAGCGCATCCAGCCGCCAGCGCCGAACATGGCGATGCCTTCAGCCGCGCCACCCATGAGCTGACCAAGGCCTATCAGGACCTCGCCGCAAGAAACGCCAAAAATCTGAGCGATGCGATGAAATCCCTCGCCAGCGTGAAAACCCCGGCGGAATTCATCGAATTGCAGCAGAAATTGATCAAGCAGGGCGTCGAGGCCGCCGTGGCCGACAGCCGCCACATCGCGACCCTGACCACCACCGTCTTCACCACGGCGTTCGAACCGGTCAAACACCGCATCGCCGCCGTCAAGAGCGCCGTCACGCCTCCCTGAGGCGGCTCGAACTCAGGCGGCTAGCTCGGCAGTGATCGTGCCAGCTGTGGCACGCGGGTATAGCGCGCCGCGAGGCGCAGCAGCCCCGGGAAAACACCGGCGGCCTCAAAGAGCAGCCGTTGCGTCGGCGCGCCCCGCGCCACGCGGTAGAGGGCGGCGGCGCGCATGATCTGGCCGCGAATGTCGCGCCGCAGTGCCGCGTGATAGGCGAAGGCCGTTCCGCCGCCCAGCACCGCCGCCGTGGCGCGCGCGGCGCTGTGCAGCGCGATCGCCATGCCATCGCCGGTAAACGAGGGAATAACCCCCGCCTGATCGCCCAGCCGGAACACGCCCGCCGGATCATCCGGGCCGGGCCGATGCACGAACCCATACGGCACCCGGAAGATCGACAATGGCTGGTCGAGCAGCGGCACCGCCCCCTCCAGCCGATCGGCCAGAACCGCGTTGCGCGCCAGCAAATCGGCCAGAAGCCCCGCCCAGGTGCCGCCCGTGCGCTGCACCCGCGCCCGATCGACCAGGAGCGACAGATTGGCCATCCCGTCCTCGACCAGTTGCAACCCGGCATAGCCATCCGCGAACAGGATCAGATCGATATGGTCAAGCAGCGCCGCCTGCGCCGCCGGGCGGAGCCGGAAATACATCTTGAACCCGACCAGCGCCTCCGGCATTGCCGCCCGCCGCCGCACCCCGCGCAGATCGTGCTTGCCGGTCGCGAGCAGCAGAACCTCCGGCCGCAGCGCGCTCCCATCCGCCAGATCCAGCCTGAGCCCCGCGCGCGCATCAACCCCGCGCACCGCAACGCCCCGCCGCACAATGGCGCCGCAGGACGCGGCATGATCGAGCAGCGCCGCATCCAGCCGCCGCCGCGTCACGCCCAGGCCCCGGAACGGCAGCGCGACGCCAACCGCCGCCGCGTCACGCACCAGCCGCAGCCGCGCAATCCGCGCCCCGCCGAGCGCCTCGACATCGAGCCCGATCGCCGCGAGCGACGCCTGTGCCTCGATGCTCAAAAACTCGCCGCACATCCGGTGCGCCGGCGCCCGGTCCCGCTCCAGCACCACCACCTCCCGCCCGGCCTGCGCCAGGGCGCACGCCGCCGCCCCACCCGCCAGACCGCCACCGGCAACGATAATCGCGCTCACCGGACCCGCGAGACGACATAGCGGAACGGAAACCGCCACTTGATTTCAGCACGCACGCCGGCGGCGGCCAGCGCCGCCTCCCAATCCGCCCGCCGGAAACTCCGCGCGATCGAGATGGTCCCGTCCGACACAACAATATCATGCCAGCCCATCAGCCGCGCCAGCACGCGAAACCCGTAATACGGCAGCGCGTGGCGGTGCAGATCGGTAATCAACCAGCCCCGCACGGCGGTCCGGTCCAGCCAGCCGAGCAGCCGCACCAGCTGCGCATCATCGAGGTGATGGGTGAATTGCGACGTCACGATGAAATCCGGCTTCGGGTCCGGCGCGAAATCGAACACATCGCCGGTCAGATACGCGATCGTCAGATCCGGCGGTGTCGCCGCGCGCGCGGCCACCGCACTCCTCGGGTTCAGATCAACCCCGCTCAGCCGCATGTCAATGCCGCGCCGCGCCGCCCAGCGCCCGATCGCGCGCAGCAGATCGCCATCGCCATAAGCCACATCGAGCACGGAAACCCCGCCCGCCGGCGCCACGGCGGCCAGCCAGCGCAACACCGGCCGATGGGTGAAGGTGATCTGGTTCACCTTGGCCAGATCGCTGATGCACCGCGCATAGATCGCGGGGTCGAGCGCCGGGTCGTCCATCACCTCGGGCCGGGTGCTGCGGCGCGAAAGGTCAACGGCGCCGGTCGCGGGAGGGATCGGGGTGAGGCGGTTCGACATCATCCGCCTAGACCACGCTGAACCTGAACGTCTCCGCCACCATCCCCGGCCCGAACGCCATCGCCATGCCGCGCGCCCCGGACGTCGCGCGCTCGATCATCCGCTTGAGCACGAACATCACCGTCGCGGAGGACATGTTGCCATGCGCCGCCAGCACCGCGCGCGAGGGCGCCAGCGCCGCCGCCGGCAGCGCGAAGCCGGATTCCACCGCATCGAGCACGGTGCGCCCGCCGCCATGCACCGCCCAGAGATCGACCGACTGGGTGCCCTCGCCGCGCAACAACCCCGCGGCATCCGTCCGCGCGAGGTCCGCGCGCAGCGCCCCCGCGATCCGGCCGGGAACCCCGCCCGACAGATGCATCAAAAACCCCTGCGTGCCGATCCGCCAGGTGATCAGCTCCTCGGTATCGGGGATCGTCGCGGTCCGGAAATCCCGCAACGCCAGCCCGCAGGCATCGGCGCTCACCAGGGTCGCGGCACAGCCGTCGCCGAACAGCATGAAGGTCAGCGCGGTCTCCAGATCGTCGGTTTCATGCATATGCAGGGTGCACAGCTCCAGATTGACCACGAGCACCCGCGCCGCCGCATCGGCAAGCACCGCCGCCTGCGCGATCCGCAACGCCGGCACCGCCGCCGAACACCCCATGAACCCCACCAGCGTGCGCTGCACATCCCCCCGCAGCCCCAACCGCCACGCGATATGCTGATCAAGCCCAGGCGCGGTGAAGCCGGTGCAGGAGGCGACCACCAGATGCGTGATCCGCTCAACCTCCCCGCCCAGCCCGAGCTGCTCGATCGCCTGCGCCGCCAGCGCCGGCGCGGTGCGCTCATACTGCGCCATCCGTTTCCCGATATCGGGAAACGCGCCGCGCCGGTAAAAATCCTGGGCATCCACCGTGCCGGTGACCAGATCGCCCATCGCCAGATGCGAATACCGGTGCTCGATCGCCGCCCGCGCCGCCATCCGCGCAAACACCGCCGCCTTGCGCGGATCGAGCATGGTGCGCGCGTAATCGACGAAACCGCAATGGATGTCGTTCTCCGGCACCGCCGTGCCGATCCGGTTGATATAGGCCGTGGACATTGACGCTCGCTTCCATCGATCAAACGCGGCGCGCAAAAACCTGCCGTGAAACGGGGCCGATCGCCCCGCCCTCACCCGTCGCCGCGTCCAAGACATGATGCGCATCCCGGCAAAGACAAGCGACCCGCACGGCATCGCGACCGATCGCGCTCCAGGGGCGCGCTCCAGGGGCGCGCGTCCAGGGGGCGCGCCTGAAGCCGCCGCCGCCCTGCGCAGCACTCCGTTCAGCGCGGCGGCAGGCCGTTCAGCGCGGCGATGATATCCGACAGCATCGGCACGTAATCCCCGCCATGCCCGGTGCCGACCGCGATGGCGTAGGAATTGCGCACCGCGGCGGCCATCGGATTGGCCGCCCCGCGCGACTGGGCGAAGGCGTTGAGATACGACGTGTCCTTCAACGCGTTCTCCAGCGTGAATTGATGCGCATCGCGGTCACGCTCGATCACATATTTGAAAAACGTCTGATAGAACGGGCAATCCATCCGCCCGCCCCGGATCACCTGATCGAACACCTCGGCGGTCAGGCCCGATTTCTGCCCCAGCATCAGCGCCTCGGCATAGAGCGCGCCATAGCCGAGCGAGAGGAAATTATTGAGCAGCTTCATGGTATGCCCGGTGCCGGTCGGACCGGTATGAACAACGCGCCGCGCAAATGTCTCGATCACCGGCCGCACCCGCGCGACATCCACCGCCGCGCCGCCGATCATCACATCGAGCGTGCCCTCCCACGCATCCTTCGGCGTCCGGCTGAGCGGCGCGTCGATCAGAACGATCCCCCGTGGCGCCAGATCCGCCGCGAGCCGCGTGGTCACCGAGGGATCGGAGGTCGAACAATCCACGATGGTCAGCTTCGTGCCGGCGGCGGCGAGCCCGTCCTCGCCCTCGATCACCGCGCGCACCTGATCACTGCCGGTCACGCACAGCAACACGATGTCGCTCGCCGCGGCCAGCGCCTTCGGGGTCGCCGCCTCGGTGGCGCCGCGACCGACCAGCGCCTCGACCGGCGCGCGATTGCGATGCCCCATCACGCTCAGCGGATAACCCGCCGCGAGAATATTCGTCGCCATGCCCTGCCCCATCAGACCGACGCCGATGAAACCTATTCTGTCCGTGACCATGCCGCAGCCTTTCAAAAGGAGAACCGCCGATCGCCCCCCACCACCCATCAAAACAGGCTGTCGAAACGAGGGCCGCACCCAGCTATGCGACAGGAAATCCCCGCGCGCAATCCAGATCTGACAGCGCTATCACCCCGCGGTCGCGCCCATCTGGCGGTCGCGCCCCTCTGGCGCTCCCGCCCATCTTGTATTCCGCCCCGAATGCCGCGATAGACACACCCGCCGCCCCCGCCGCTCCCCTCGCGGCACGCCTGGAGCCACGCCACCGATGCCCCCGATCCATTCAAGCCCGAACTGATCCCATGGACCCTTCGCGCATCGCCGTCATCGGCCTCGGCGCCATGGGGTTCGGCATGGCCGCGTCGCTGATCCGCGCCGGCTTCACCGTCACCGGTCACGACGTCCAGCCCGCACCGCTCGCGCAATTGCAGGCGATCGGCGGGCTCAGCGCCGCCACCCCCGCCGCGGCGGCGCGCGATGCCGCGGCCGTCATCGCTGTCGTCGTCAACGCCGCCCAGACCGAGGCGATCTTATTCGCGGCCGATGGCTGCGCGGCGGCGATGGCCGAGGGCGCCGTGTTCATCTCCTGCGCGACGATGCCGCCCGAAACCGTGCGCGGCCTGGCGGCGCGGCTGGAGGCCACCGGACGGCATTATCTCGATGCCCCGATCAGCGGCGGCGCCGCCCGCGCCGCCACCGGGGCGCTGACCATCATGGCCTCCGGCAGCCAGGCCGCCTTCGCCCAGGCCCGCCCGGCGCTCGAGGCCATGGCGGCAACGCTGCACGAGCTCGGCGACGCACCGGGCATCGGCGCCGGGTTCAAAATGGTCAACCAGCTCCTCGCCGGCGTTCACATCGCCGCCGCGTGCGAGGCGATCGCCTTCGGCGCGGCACTCGGCCTCGATCTGCGCAAACTCTACGACGTCATCACCGGCTCCGCCGGCAATAGCTGGATGTTCGAAAACCGCGTGCCGCACATCCTCGATGCCGATTACGCCCCCCGCAGCGCGGTGAACATCTTCACCAAGGATCTCGGCATCGTGCTCGACATGGCGCGCGCCACCCCGCTCGCGGTTCCCATGGCGGGTGCCGCACTCCAGCTGTTCCTGATGACCGCCTCAGCCGGCATGGGCCAGGACGACGACGCCTCGGTCGCCCGCCTGTTCGCCACCATCGCCGCCCTCGACCTTCCCGTCGCGCATTAGAGCGATATGCGATGAGGTTGACGCGG
>NZ_JBMFGY010000150.1:0-1386 GCF_049977125.1 Acidiphilium sp.
AACTGCTCGGCGTGATCTACCCCTACCCCACCCGCAGCGAAGCGATCCGCGCGGTCGCCGGGCTGTGGCGTCAGCGCCATGCCTCGTCGCGTGGGCTTGCCCTGCTCGAACGGTTCAACACCTGGCGGCGGGGCTAGCGATGCGCGGCGACTCAATGGTCGGACCCCGCCTCAGCGTGGTGATCCCGACCTTGAACGAGGCCGCCCATCTGCCCGCGCTGCTCGCCAGCCTGACCCGCGCACCCGATCTGGTCGCCGCCGTCATTATCAGCGACGGCGGCAGTACCGATGCCACCATCCCGATCGCGCGCGCCGCGGGCGCCTTGCTGGTCGAGGGCGCGGCCGGGCGCGGTGGACAATTCCGGCGCGGCATTGCGCGGGCGCCGACACCGTGGCTGTTCCTGCTGCACGCCGATTCGTCCCTGAAGCCGGACTGGCCCGCCGCGATCCGCCCCCATTTGAACACCCCCAGGCGCGCCGGTTACGGCAGGCTGCGTTTCGCGAGCGCCGACCCCCGCGCCCGCCTCCTCGAAGCCGGTGTGTGGCTGCGGTGCGCCCTGTTCCGCCTGCCGTATGGCGATCAGGGATTGCTGATCCATCGTGATCTGCTCGATGCCATCGGCGGCATGCCCGACCTGCCGCTGATGGAGGATGTCGCGCTCGCCCGCGGTCTTGGGCGGCAGCGCCTGGCCCAGATGAACCTCGTCGTCACGACCGATGCCAGCGCCTATGTCCGCGATGGCTGGTTTCGCCGCGCCGCGGGCAATCTTTGGCGTCTGGCCCGGCATTGCGCCTCATCCGCCGCGATCCGTGCGGCCGATTATCGCCGATGAACCGCCCGGTTTTGATCGTGTTCACCCGTATCCCCCGCCTCGGCATCGGCAAGCGGCGCCTTGCGCGCCGCATCGGCGATCGCGCGGCGTTGACCCTTTCGCGCGCCATTCTGCACAATCTGCTGCACCGCCTGCGCGGGCTGCGCGGCGTTGCCCGCGTGATCGCGGCAACCCCTGATCATCACGCGAAACTGACGGCGCCGGGCTGGATGATCCTGCCCCAGGGCGAAGGGGATCTCGGCCGCCGCATGCGGCGGGCCTTCCGCCGGTTTCAGCACCGCCCGGCCGTGCTGATCGGCAGCGATATTCCGGGCATTGGCGCGGGCGACATCCGCACCGCGCTCCGCCTGCTGCGCGGCCATCACGCGGTGTTCGGCCCCGCCGAGGATGGTGGCTACTGGCTGATCGGCCTGTCGTCGCGCCGGCCCGATGCGCTGTTCAGCGAGGTTCGCTGGTCGACGCCGGACGCGCTGGCCGACACGATACGGTCTCTGCCGGGAAGCCGCATCGCCCTGCTGCGCCGGCTGTTCGACATCGATGACGCCGTGCCGCCG
>NZ_JBMFGY010000150.1:1486-4922 GCF_049977125.1 Acidiphilium sp.
CGGGCGGATCATGCGGTATCGGGCGCGTCGGGGCCGGCCTTGCGCAGACCATGGATGGCGGCGCCGAGGAGGGCGGCGTTGATGGTGATGACATGGACCGGGATCTGGCTCAGCAGGTTGGCGAAGCGGCCCTTTGCGGTGAATGAGCGCATGAAGGCGCCATCGGTCAGTTGGGGGATCAGCCGGGGCGGCAGGCCGCCGGCGAGGTAGAGGCCGCCGGTGGCCATGGTTTTGAGGACCAGATTGCCGGCCTCGGCGCCCCAGACATCGATCACGATGCGGATGGTTTCGGCGGCCAGCGGGTTGTTGGCGGCGTCGTGCAGGGCGGCGTCGATGATCGGGGGGGTGCGATCGGCGGCGGCCTGGAGCGTGGCGCGGAAATCGGCGCGTTCGGATGCCGGGTCGCGCGAGCGGACGAAATCATAGACATTCGGCACGCCGGTTCCGGCGCAGACCCGCTCATAGGCGGCGTGGCGGAAGCGTTCGGTCAGGAAGGCCCAGAGACCGGCCTGGATGTCGTTGGTGGGGGCGAAATCGGCGTGGCCGCCTTCGGAGGCGCAGGCGATGTAGGATTGGCCGCCCCAGATCAGGAAGGCCTCGCCCAATCCGGTGCCGGGGGCCAGCACAGCGATCGGCGCGTGGTCGATCGGCTGGCCGGGATTGATCAGGAGGGTCTCTTCGGGGCGCAGATCGGGGATCGCCTGGGCGATCGCCTCGAGGTCGTTGAGCAGGGTGACGCGTTCGAGCTTGAGGGCGGCGCAGAGGGCGGTTTCCTCGATGTCCCAGAGCAGGTTGGTCAGGTGCGCCCGGCCGCGAACCACCGGACCCGCGACATCGAAACAGGCCGAGGTGGGCTGGCCGCCGGTGTGCGCGATGAACTCCTCGACGATTGCTTGCAATCCCTGATAGTCGGCGCTGTGGAATTCCTGCTGCGCCAGGACGGCGCGGGGCCCGGCCTGGGGCGACACCAGGGCGAGCCGGGTTTTGGTGGCACCGATGTCGCCGGCGATCAGCATCGTTTCGTCTCCGTTGGGTGGTCTGGCGGATTATTCGGCGGCGAGCGGCGCGTTCAACCCCTGTTCGATCTGTTCGAGGCTGCGGCCCTTGGTTTCGGGCACCAGGAACCAGGTGAAGGCGAAGGTCAGAAGGGTCATGGCGGCGTAGATCAGGAAGGTCGGGCCGCGGCCGAGGCTGACGACCAGATCGAGGAAGGTGAAGGAGACGATCATGTTGAAGCTCCAGTTGGCGATCGTCGCGAGGCTCATGCCGCGGCCGCGCACCGCGAGGGGGTAGATTTCGGCGATCAGCAGCCAGAATACCGGCCCCAGCCCGATCGCGAAGAAGGCGACATAGGCGGCCACGGCGATGACCGTCACCCAGGCGAGCGCGCCGCTCAGGCCGACCATGAAGCAGATCGAGAGGATCAGCAGCGTTACGAACATGCCGACCAGGCCCCAGAGGAGCATCGGGCGGCGGCCGACGCGGTCGAGCAGGCGCATCGCCACCACGGTCATGACGACGTTGACCAGCCCGACGCCGGCGGTCGCGAGGATCGAGATCGAGGCGGAGGGCAGGCCGGCGGATTGGAAGATGGTGGGGGCGAAATAGATCACGGTGTTGATGCCGGTGATCTGCTGGAAGATCGCGAGGCCGACGCCGATGATCAGCGGCATTCTGGCGCGGCCGGTGAAGACCTGGCGCCAGGGCGCCTTTTGGTTGTCTTCGGCGGCGATGTCATGCAGGAGGGCGGTGTATTCGACATCGATGTCCGCACCGGGGCGCAGGCGTTGCAGCGCCCGTTTCGCCTGCTCGTCGCGGTCGTGGCCGATCAGCCAGCGCGGACTTTCCGGCAGGAGGAGCATGCCGATGAACAGGACGATGCCGGGAACGGCGCCGAGGCCGAGCATCCAGCGCCAGCCCTCGCCGATATGGGAGAGAAGGAATCCGACGATGTAGGAGAGCAGGATGCCGAAGGTGATGTAGAATTGGTTGATGGTGACGATGCCGCCGCGTTTTTCGCGCGGGGCCATTTCGGACAAATAGAGCGGTGTCAGCATCGATGACACGCCGATGGCGATGCCGACCAGAATGCGGCCGATCAGCACGATGTCGAGCATCCAGGCGATGGATGAGAGAAGGGCGCCGGCGACGAAGATGGCGGAGGTGACCAGAAGCACGATCCGCCGGCCGAAGGCATCGGCCAGGGTGCCGGCGACGGCGGCGCCGGCCACGGCGCCCGCGAGGGCGATGGCGACGACGGTGCCTTCCATGGTGGGCGAGAGATGGAAGACCTGCTTGATGTAGAGGATGGCGCCGGAGATGACGCCGGTGTCGTAGCCGAACAATAATCCGCCCAAGCCGGCGATCGATGCGATGAAGGTGAAATTCATGGCCGTGTCGCTCCCAACAAGTGATCGAGCCATTGAGCCGATCGGGCTGACCGCACGCGGACTTGATGTAATCCTTCCGTGGTGTGACGGCAAACCGGGCGGGGTCACGGTGAACTACACGATTGCGGGAGATGAGGTTCGGCTGGCGATTTTGTTATGATATCGTAACGATTTAGGCGTGCGAAATCCTGCGCCTGGTCAGGTGTTTTTTGAATTTTTTTGGGAGTTTGGCGCGGTGCCGCGGCGGGGAAAGCGGTGCTCGGCGGCAGGGATGAAGGCGCGGTGTTGGGGCGGCAGCGGCGGGGCCGGGCGCAGGGGCGGGAGTTCGGCGATGGTGAGTTTGCGGGGTTGGGGATGTGCGGGTTGGGCGTGGGCGGGTTGCGGCACGGCTTCGGGGCCGGGGTTGGCGCGGGCGGCTTGGCCGTTGCAGCGACGCGGGCGGGTTGATGCCGCAGAGATGGCAGAGCGGGCGGAGGGTGCGGCTGAGGCCAGGGTTGGTTTCGATCAGCGCGCGCATTTCGGGGAGGATGAGGAGCTCGCCGATTTTGGCGATGTAGCCGTTGATTTCGGAATGGGGGAAGGTGCGGCGGAGGAGGCCGAAAGCGCGCGAGAGCCGGGGCGGCGGGCCGAACCGGGCGACCGGCCAGCGGCTTAGCCAGCGCGGCGTGGGCCGGGCGGGCGGTGCGGCGCTGGGGTCGTGGGCCGGGTGCTGGCCTGAGTTTTTGTTGGGATTTTCTTGGGGGCTTTGCTGGGGGTTTTTGTTGGGATTTGGCGGGCGGTGCGGGCGGGGGATCGGGCCGCGGGTGATGGCGGCGGCGATGCGGCTGACCAGGCCCATCAGGCGGGCGTCGATCAGGAACAGGAGGATGGCAGGCACGCCGAGGCGCCCGGCTTCGATGGCCATGGTTTCGCGCAGTTTGCGGATGGTGTGGTCGAACCGCTCTTTCAGTGTGGTGGGGAGGTAGGCGGGGGTCCAGGGCATCGCGATGATATACGCGGACGGGGTGGGGGTGCGAAAGCGGAAAATGCCGCGATCGTGATGGCTG
>NZ_JBMFGY010000150.1:5022-6599 GCF_049977125.1 Acidiphilium sp.
GGGGCGGGCGCAGTGTTCGATCATCCAGCTGCGGAACAGGGCGATGACGGGGTCGGCGAGGTCTTCGGGGCGGAGGATGAGGAAGTAGCCGTAGCCTTCGTCGATCATGGCGTCGTAGGGCATGATCAGGCGGCCGGCGGCGATGTCGGCGGCGAAGAGGGTGGGGTCGGTGAGGGCGACGCCGGCGCCGGAGATGGCGCAGGTGACGGCGTAGCTTGCGGTGTCGAAGGCGAGGCCGCGATCGGTGTTGAGGTTGAGGCCGAGGCGCTTGACGTAGGTGGCCCACATGATGAAGCGGTCCTGGCCTTCGAGTTTGACGTGGAGGATTTCGTTGTCGCGGAGGAAATCCTCGAGGGATTTGCCCTGGTGGGCGGCGGCGATTTCGGGGGCGCAGACCGGGGCGACGCTGATCATCCAGAGCAGATCCGACACGGTCTGGCTGATTTGGGGCCGGTCGTACACCACGGCGACGTCGGGGGCGAGGTCGGGCCGGTCGCTGGGCAGGCCGATGCCGTTGGTGGCGGAGACGTCGATCAGGATGTCGGGGTATTGGCGGTGGAAATATTTCAGCGCCGGGAGGGCGATGTGCTGGAGGAAGCTGGGCGGCATGTGGACGCGCAGGGTGCGCTGGTGCGCGAAGCGGCCGCGATGGCGGATGATGTCGTTCATTTCGCGTTCGATCGCATCGAACGAGCGGCTGATGGCGGGGAGCAGCGATTTTCCGGCGGCGGTGAGTTCGAGCCCGTGGGGGCGGCGGATGAGAAGGGGCGTGCCGAGCAGGGTTTCGAGGGTTTGAACGTGGCGGCTGAGCGCGCTTTGCGAGACGTTGAGCGCCTGACCGCCGGCGGTGAAACTCAGATGCCGGCCGACCGCCTCGAACGCGCGCAAGGCGTTGAGGGGAATCCAACTGCGGTTGAGGATGGGTTTGGCTGCCATGGCGGCAGTTTTGGCGAGATTGGGCGCGATGGCAAAGGGGGGGCGCTCGATTGGGGGGCGCGCGGCAGGTCAGCGCGCCGGATGGTGCGGGCGGCTGGATTGCGCCCGAAGCCGCGCCACCCTATGATTTTTCCCGCTCGCGCGGGGTTTCGACGCGGGTTTGGGCTGAGCCGGCGCAGAGGAGATCGATGATGGAGCGACCTGATTTCATCCGGCACTGGACCGAGTTGGAGGGTGCGGATGATGCGCGTTATCCGGGCGATGAGGAGTTGTTTTCGATCAATGCACCGCTGGGGCGGAAGCTCGGGTTGCGGCGGATCGGGATTCATCATGAGCGGCTGCCGCCGGGGCGGCGGACGTCGTACCCGCATGCGGAGAGCGCGTTGGAGGAGTTCGTTTATGTGCTGGAGGGCACGCCGGATGCGTGGATCGATGGGCATCTGGTGCGGTTGCGGCAAGGGGATTCGGTGGGGTTTCCGCCGGGGACGGGGATTGCGCATAGTTTCATGAACAACACCAAGGATGAGGTGCGGCTGCTGGTGGTGGGGGAGCCGACGCAGGAGAACCGGATACGCTATCCGCTCAATCCGGGGCATGAGGCGCGGATACCGGAGCGGTGGGTCGATCCGCCGGAGCGGGTG
>NZ_JBMFGY010000151.1:0-6498 GCF_049977125.1 Acidiphilium sp.
GGAACTACCCGCGCCGCCCGGTTCCGGATGCATCGTTTGCACAAGGGTTTCGTGACAGTGTCCAGCCCGACTTTCCCCATTTTCGGCAGCTATTCTGGCTATGTCACCGTCCAGAAAATGTTCTGGGAGACGATCTGTATTCAAGCGCGCGGTCGATCGAGTTAGCCACGGGGCGGAGCTATCCGCCATAGGTCCAAGCCTCGTTCCAAAACGACCATTAAAGTGCCTCGCAGGGTCGCCCCGCGTGGTCGGCCGAGGGGGCCGAGGAAGTTTCGGGACCCGGGGATGAAAAACACCCGGTTGCGTTTATCTGGCGTCAGTGCTGCGTCTTGGCCGCGGCGATCAGTTGCAGGATGAGCGGGAGCAAGCGCTTGACTTCGATCCGCACGCCGGAGGCATTCGGGTGCAGCCCATCCGCCTGCACCAGTCCCGGCTTGCCGGGCAATCCCTGGAGAAAAAACGGATCGAACAGCACCCCCTTACGATGGCCCAGCGTGGCGAACACTGCCTTGAACCGCGCACCATAGGCCGCTCCCAGGCTGGGTGGCGCGATCATCCCGCTCAGCAACACCGGGATGTGCCGCGCCGCCAGATCGTCCAGAATCCGGGTCAGATTGTGCTTCATCATCACGGTGCTCAACCCACGCAACCCGTCATTGCCGCCGAGTTCGACCAGTGCTGCATCCACCTTGCTGCCGGCCAGAACCCAATCGAGCCGCGCCGCTGCATCCGCCGTGGTATCACCCGAAACCGCGCCGTTCACCAGCACCACATCCGCGCCGTGCGCCCGCAATGCCGCGTGCAGCTGCGCCTGAAACCCGTCGGCGACCGGCAGGCCGTATCCGGCGGTCAGCGAGTCGCCCAGGATGAGCAGTCGGACCGGCGTCCCGGCGTTGGCGCGCGCCATGCCGAGCGCAAGCGCGATGCAAACGCACAACAAGCCAATGAAACCAAACACGATCTGGCCATTCCAGCGCGCTCGCCCATATACTTTAATCATGCTTGAACAACTCCGCACGCAGGATGGACCAGACGTGATGATCCGGCTCCGCGATCTTCGCCTGACCATCCCCGCCGCGTCGGGCCCTGTCAACATTTTGCTCGGCATCGATCTCGATGTCGCGGAGGGGCAAACGATCAGCGTGCTCGGCGCCTCGGGCTCGGGCAAGACCAGCCTGCTGATGCTGATCGCCGGGCTCGAACGCGCCACCGGCGGCACGCTCGAAGTGGCCGGTCAAAATCTTGCAGCGCTCGACGAAGATGCCCGTGCCCGTTTCCGCCGCGCCACGCTCGGCATCGTGTTCCAGGCATTCCATCTGATCCCGAGCATGACCGCGCTCGAGAACGTTGCCGTCCCGCTGGAACTGGCCGGGCGGCGCGATGCACATGATATTGCGGCAGACGCGCTCCGCCGGGTCGAACTCGGTCATCGGCTCGGCCACCGCCCGGCGCAGCTGTCGGGCGGAGAGCAGCAACGCGTTGCGCTGGCACGCGCCTTCGCGCCGATGCCGCGATTGCTGCTGGCCGACGAACCCACCGGCAACCTCGATCTCGAAACCGGCAAGACTGTGATGGACCTGCTGTTCGCGCTGTGCCGCACCCACGGCACCACACTGCTGTTAATCAGCCACGACCCCGTGCTGGCCGCGCGCTGCGACCGCATCGTCACGCTCCGCAACGGCGTCATCGTGTCGTGATCCGGCTCGCCTGGCGTCTGGCGTGGCGCGATCTGCGGGGCGGCAAGCGCGGCCTGTTGATCGTGCTGCTCTGTCTCGGTGTCGGCGTTGCCTCGGTCGCCGGCATCGGTTCGCTACGCGCGGCGTTGCAACAGGGGATCTCTCAGAGCGGCCGGACCATCCTGGGCGGCGATCTCGCTTTGTCCACCGGACTCGGACCTTTGCCAACGGCGGTATCCGCCTGGTTCCGTGCCCATGGCGCGCGTGTGACCGAGACGGTCGACACGCGGTCGATCCTGGTCGCACCGTCAGGCCATCGGCTGCTCGCTGCCGTCCGCGCGGTCGGACCCGGCTGGCCGATGCTCGGTCACGTCGCGACCAGCCCGCCCGACCAGTTCGCGGGCCTGCCACCCGGACCCGGCCACCGGCCCGGCCTGTTGCTGGCCCCCACCGGCGCCGCGACACTCGGCCTGCATCCCGGCGACATCGTCACACTCGGCGGTGTCAAACTGGTGTTCCGCGGTACGATCAGATCCACACCCGACAGTATCGGCGACAGCCAGCTGTTCGGGGTCAAAGCGTTCGTCGCCTTGAAATCGCTCGCCGGCACGCCGCTCATCCAACCAGGCGGGCTGGTCAGCTTCGGCCTGCAGGTTCTGCTGCCACCGGGCCGCGACCCACATCGTCTGGCCGTGGCGTTCGCACGCGCATTTCCCGGCAATCCCTGGCGGCTGCGTGGTGCCGCAAGCGCCGCCCGCGGTGTGACGCGCTTCGTCGATCAGGCAGCCATGTTCATGACGCTGCTGGGCCTCGCCGCCTTGCTGGTCGGCGGCATCGGCGTCGCCAACGGGGTGGACGCGTGGCTCGCCGCGCGCGCCCGCACCATTGCCACGCTCCGCTGCCTCGGTGCATCGGCGCGGTTGATCAGCCTGATCAATATCATCCAGTTATTGATCCTGGGCGTGCCGGGCATCCTGCTCGGGCTGGCGGTGGGCGCCGGCGCGCCGGTGCTGGTGCTGCCGCTGCTGCGCGGCGTCTTGCCGTTGCCGCACCCTATCGGTCTGTATCCGGCGCCGCTGCTGCTATCGGCGGGGTTCGGCCTGCTGGTCGGCCTGGTGTTCGCGCTGCCGCCGCTGCAACGCGCGGCAGCGATTTCGGGCGGCGCGCTGTTTCGCTCGGCGAGCGTCGCGCTGCAGGTGCCGCGCTCCTGGCGCGCCATCGCCATTCAACTCATCGCCGTCCTTGTTCTGGCGGCCCTTGCCGTGCTTTCGGTGCCACGGCCGCTGCTGGCGCTGGGTTTCAGTGGCGGCGCGATCGCGACCCTGTTGCTGCTGCGCTTGGTCGCTTTTCTGCTGATCCGCCTTTTGTCGGTGCTCCCCGCGCCGCGCAATGCCGCCATCGCGCTCGGCCTGCGGCGCCTGACCGGGCCGGCGTCCACGCTGCCGCTCATGCTGCTCTCGGCCGGTGCGGGCCTGACCGTGATGGTCGCTGTGGCGGAAATCCGCAGCAATCTGCTTGCCGAATTCACCCATGCGCTGCCTGCGAGCGCCCCCGGTTTCTACTTTATCGATATTCAGCCGCATGACTTGCCGACATTCGAGGCCGCGCTGAAATCCACCGGTGCCGCGCATCATCTGGCGTTCATGCCGAGCCTGCGGGCGCGTATCATGGCGGTCAACGGCGTCGGTGTGGCGCAATTCCGCCCACCCGAACAAAGTGCATGGCCGCTGCGGAGTGATATCGGCTTTACCTATGCCGCAGCACCGCCGCCGGGAACGCACATCACCGCGGGACAGTGGTGGGGACAGCGGTATCACGGACCGCCGCTGGTCTCGTTCGATGCAAGGATCGCCCGCCAATGGGGGCTCAGGGTCGGTGATACCATCACGGTCAACGTGCTCGGCCGCGACTTTCTGCTGCGGATCGCCAATCTTCGGCGGATCGACTGGCAGTCGCTTCAGATCAACTTCCTGATGATCGGCACGCCCGATCCGTTCGCCGGCGCGCCGCACACAATGGTCGCGACGGTCGAGGCCGATCGCGGCCGCAAGGGCGTGGTGCTGGCCGCCGTGACCGATGCGCTGCCCGGGGTGACCGGGATCGATGTCAGCCAGATTTTGCGCGGCCTGGCGGGCCTGATCGGTGAGATCGCCACGGCGATCAGCGCGGTCGGGCTGGTCGCACTGTTGGCCGGCGGTCTCGTGCTGGTCAGCGCGATCGCCGCCGGCCGCGACGCCCGGATCGCCGAAGCCGTGGTGCTGAAAACCCTTGGAGCGGCCGCGTCGCAAATCCGTGGCGCCTGGCTCACCGAATTCGCCGTGGCCGGCGGTGCCGCCGGGCTTATAGCGGCATCGATCGGCACGCTGGCGGCGGACCTGGTGGTGCGTCTGGTGTTTCATCTTGCATTTCATGTCCCCATCGGGGTCGTGCTGATCACACTCGGCGTCAGTATCGCATCGATGACCGTCCTCGGGTTCGCCGCCACCGCCCGGATACTGCGCCATCCTGCGGCCGCCCGCCTGCGGCTTGAAACGGGCGGTTGAGATCGGCCGCCACCGCGCCGCTCGGATCCGCTGCCTTATCCTACCGCGCCTTGCACGCCAAATTGCAACAGGGCCAGTCTCGCATAGAGCTTGCCGGTCGCAACCAGTTCCTCGTGGCTGCCCTGTTCCACCACATGCCCATCCTGCATCACGATGATCCGATCCGCCTTTAAAATCGTGGCCAGTCGGTGCGCGATGACAATGGTGGTGCGCCCCGCCATCGCCACCTCCAGCGCCTGCTGCACCCATTGTTCGTTCTCCGCATCGAGCGCGCTGGTCGCTTCATCGAGCAGCAGGATCGGCGCATCGCGCACCAGTGCCCGCGCAATCGCCAGCCGCTGGCGCTGCCCGCCCGACAGCGATTTCGCCCGCTCGCCGATCGGTGTATCGAACCCCTCGGGCAGACGGTCGATAAACCCGGTTGCCTGCGCCGCATCCGCCGCCCAGCGCAACTCGTCGCGCGTGGCACTCTCGCGGCCATAGCGCAGATTTTCGTAGGCCGAGCCGGAAAACAGCGCGGCATCCTGGCCGACGAGGGCGATGCGCGCGCGCAACTCTGCCGGCACCGTCGCCTTGAGATCGACGCCGTCGATCCGGATGATGCCAGCCTGCGGATCGTAGAATCGCAGCAGCAGGCGCAGCACCGTGCTCTTGCCTGCGCCGGATGGGCCGACCAGCGCCACCCGCTCGCCGTGCCGCACGGTCAGCGAAAAATTCCGCAGCGCCGGTAGATCGGGCCGTCCCGGATACGCGAAGGTCACGTCCGAAAACACGATGTCGCCGCGTGGCGGCAGCGGCATCGCGACAGGGGCGGGCGGTGCCGCAATTCCGGGCGTTGCGTCCAGCAGCTCAGCGATCCGCTCCATCGCACCGGACGCTTTCTGGACATCGCCAGCGACCTGACCGACCGAGCCGATCGAGGTCACCACCAGAATCGACAGAAAAATGAATTGCAGAAACACGCCCGGCGACACGCTGTGTTCGATGAACGTATCCTTCGCCGCCAGATACACGATCGAGCCGATCGCCACGAAGCTGAGCACGGAAACCACCCCGGTCAGCAGCGAACGCATTCTGATCCGCGCGAGCGATGCTGCGAACGCCGCCTCGACCGCGGCGCCGAACCGCGCGGCGCTGTCGGTTTCACGGCCGAACGCCTGCACCGTCTCGATCGCATCGAGGCTCTCGCCCGCGAACCCCACCGCCGCGGCAAACCGGTCCTGTGCGGCCATCGAGCGCGATCGGACCCGCCGGCCGAGATAGAACACTGGCCCCAGTACCAGGGGTACGATCAGCAAGACCAGCAGCGTGAAACGCGGCGTGATCACGATGAGCGACACCAGCGCGCCGATGAACATGATCGAACTGCGCAGCGCCACCGAGATCGACGATCCCAGCATGGTCTCGACAATGGTGAGATCCGTGGTCATCCGCGACAGGACTTCCCCGGTGCGCGTCGTCAGGAAAAACGCCTGATCCAGCCGCAGAATATGTTCATACACCGCCTTGCGCAGGTCAGCGACCACCCGCTCACCCAGCCGGGTGATGAAATAGAAGCGCAGCGCACTGCACAAGGCGAACACCGCGGTGATGGCACCCATCTGCGCCATCGTCCGCTGCAATGCGGCGACATTGGCCATACCATCATTGCCGATCCGCCGCACCCCGATGGTCAGACCAAGGTTGGCAAGCGTGGCGCCGACCAGGAATACCAACGCGAGAACCGCATCGCGCCGATGCGCCGCCAGATAGGGCATAAGGCGCTTCAATGGTCCGAGATTGCGCCGGCCCGGCCGTCCCCGCGCCGATCGCATCAACTGCGAAGCCAGTTCCAAACCGGCTCCAGGCCGTCCGGTCACCGGGCCGTTCACTTGAGAATCACTCATGCCATCCTCTGCGCCGAAGCTGCCGTTCTTCACATACGCGCGACTGGATTTGATCTGCAAACCGGCGTGATCGCGGTGATCGACGAAATCCGGATCGGCGATGCCGTGTTGGGGACCGCGCGTCACCTGAGCTCCGCGCCCTGGACAGCCACCGTTGGTTCAGCGAGTAGCGTCTCACCCGCGGGATCCGACGATGCTTGGTGTGTTTCAAAACCATCATGGTACGAAACCCAGGCGGAGAAGAGGCTCAATCCGCGTCAGGGTACGCCTATCAAGGCTGGTAAAACCGTCCGGTCCAATGTGTCGCTGACGTTGAAGAAGGAAATGGGATCAGCGTGGGCGTTGGTGCATAAATACACCTGTGGTTGATTTTGTTGTGATCGACTCGCGGTC
>NZ_JBMFGY010000152.1:0-6283 GCF_049977125.1 Acidiphilium sp.
GTACGGCATGATGACCGCCTCGGCGGGTGACGCTATCAATCAATAACCCGGATGGGCCAGACTCGCGTGCACTCGCTCCGGCAGGCTATTTACCCACGCGCCCTAACGGCAGGTCGGGATATGTTTCACTTTGATCGTGAGTGCCCGATAAATCGGGTCATTACGATGTCGTGACCTATCTCAATCAGCTGTCAATGCACTGAAACAGGAGCCATCTCGTTCTGCACAATGGCGGCGCGGGCAAGATTGCCATCGGTTGCGATCGCCATCGGGGTTCCGTTCGCGGAAAATACCCCGAATGCGGGTCCGTTGGGCGTCATGATCGGGCGAACATAGGCGATCTGTTCCAGGCCAAGTTCGGCCAGTTGGGCTTCGGTCATGTGGTGAGGATCGAAAAATGCCCGGAGAGGAAACGCATCGGTCGAGCCATCGTGAGTTTTCACGTTCATCGCTGTTACTCCTGTTCACGGTCGCGCTCGGCGATCCGCCTTTTCACGGCACTCGGATCCAAGCCATTGGTATCGAGCGATCGGGCGGTGCCGAACCCGGCCTGGCTGGAAGCGCCTTTTTTAATGGCGATCGTTTTGATCTTTGCATCGGGCAACGGGCGTACCAGATCGATATGCAGCAACCCATTATCCAGCCACGCTCCTTTCACCTCGATACCCTCTGCCAGAACGAACGCCCGTTGAAACTGCCGTGCGGCAATTCCGCGGTGCAGGAAGATCCGACCCTGGGTTTCGTCATTCTGACGACCACGTATGACCAACTGGTTATCTTCCTGGGTGATCTGCAGATCATCCATGATAAATCCGGCGACAGCGATCGTGATTCGCAGACTGGTGGTGCTCAACTGCTCAATATTATACGGCGGATAACCCTCCGATGAGGTTTTTGCCGCACGCTCTATAATCTGCTCAAGGTGATCGAACCCTAGAAACAATGGTGACGTAAAGACTCTCGACGACATGGCCTCCTCCTTTCGAGCAAGACATACGGAGCCCAACAGGCACTCCGATGCATTAGAATTGGGCATATTTATCCGAATTTGCAAGCGCCGATTGATCGGGGGGCGGCGTGGAGATAAAGTAGGCGGATGAACGAAGCTGCTGTCCTGCTGCAGGATAATTTACCGTCTATTCTGATTGTGCCCGATAAACGGCTGCGGACGGTGGCGCGGAGGGTGACGGCGGGCGAGCGTGACGAGGTTCAGCGACTAGCTTCGGGCATGTTCGCGGCGATGTATCGGGCACCCGGGATTGGTTTGGCCGCACCGCAGATTGGTGTGTCGCTCCGTTTGGTGGTGCTGGATCTGATGCCGGATGGCGAGCCGTCCCCAATGGTTATGATCAATCCGGAGATCACCCGGGTCAGTCATCAGCTGATGGCCAGGGAAGAGGGCTGTCTGTCGTTGCCGGGACAATATGCGGAAGTGACGCGCCCCGGCGGTATTACCGTAACATTCGAGGATATTGCCGGGAAGCGGCACGTGGTCGATGCGGAGGGTTTATTGGCGGCCTGCATTCAGCACGAGATCGATCATCTCGATGGGATTTTATTCGTAGATCATTTGTCGGCGCTTAAACGCAATATTCTGCTCCGCAAGCTCGCCAAGGAGCAGCGGGATAAGCTTGGCACGGCAAAGCCGGCCCGCTGATGAAGCTCGCCTTCATGGGGTCACCGGATTTTGCGGTGCCGGTACTGCGAGCTTTATGCGCTGCCGGGCATGAGGTTGCGGTTGTTTATTGTCAATCTCCCAAACCGGCCGGACGTGGCCGGCAGATGGCGAAATGCGCCGTTCATCGAGCCGCGGAGGATCTGGGGATTCCGGTGCGAACACCGCTTCGCCTGCGAGATAATGTGGGCGAAGTGGACTATCTCCGATCGCTTGACCTCGATATTGGCGTTATTGTGGCTTTCGGGCTGATTCTGCCACCTGCCGTCCTCTCGGCGCCGCGAGGTGGTTGCCTGAATATCCATGCGAGCCTGTTGCCCCGATGGCGTGGGGCAGCGCCGATTCAAGCGGCGATATTGGCGGGTGATCAACAGACCGGCGTGACCATCATGCAGATGGATGCCGGGCTGGATACGGGGCCGATGCTATTGGCCGAAACGATTGGGATCGGGTCGAAAGATACCGCGGCGATTTTACAGGACCGGCTTTCAGCGCTCGGAGCGCGGCTGATCCTGGCGGCTCTGGCGGGAAACTGGCCGCCCCGAGCCCAGCCTGAGGGTGGGACGTACGCGCCGAAATTATCCCGTGCGGACGCGGTGATCGACTGGGCGGAGCCCGCGGCGGCGATTGAACGCCGGATTCGGGCATTCACGCCATGGCCGGGAACCGAGACGCGTCTGGAGGGGCAGGTATTGAAGATTATTGCCGCTGATGTGGTCGAGGGCGCCGGCGCACCTGGAATTGTCCTGGATGATCGATTGACGATCGCGTGCGGAGATCAGGCGTTGCGACCACTTCGAGTGCAGCGTGCCGGAAGGGCCGCGATGGATGTGGCCGCGTTTTTGCGCGGTTATGTCGTTGCGCCGGGAACACGTCTCGGGTGACGCGGTTTGTGTTGAAGCTCGAATATGATGGCCGCGGATTTGTCGGCTGGCAGCGGCAGTCCAATGGCTTGTCGGTGCAACAGGTTCTGGAGCAGGCGGCCGCACATCTGTGTCGAGGTGTTGTGCCGCCGAGTGTGGCGGCTGGGCGGACCGACTCGGGTGTGCATGCTGCGGGGCAGGTTGTGCATATCGATTTGCGGGACGGGTTGACGACGCGCGCCGTGCGGGATGCGCTCAATTACTATCTACAACCTCATTCCGTTGTGGTGACAGCGGTCGGGATTGTTGATGATCCCGGGTGGAGCGCGCGATTTTCGGCGATTGGGCGCGAGTATCGCTATGAAATTCTGAACCGGTCGGTGCGCCCGGCACTTGCGGCGGGGTTTGTCTGGCATGTGAAGGAACCGCTTGATGCCGCGACGATGCAACGGGCATCGATGGCACTGGTTGGTCGGCATGATTTCACAAGTTTTCGGGCCGTAGCATGTCAGGCACCGTCGCCGGTACGGACCATCGATCGGATCAGCGTCAACCGGTCGGGAGAGCGAATTGTGATCGAGGTTTCGGCGCGGAGTTTTTTGCATCATCAGGTTCGTAATATTGTCGGCTCACTGAAGCTGGTTGGTGTGGGTTATTGGCCGGAAACTAGGATTGCCGAGGTACTGGCCGCCCGTGATCGGTCCGCTGCTGGTCCCACGGCACCGGCCGGCGGGCTCACCTTGATCGAGGTGCGCTATCCGCAAGACCCTTTTGCGGGCCAGAATTGAGTCCAGCTTGGCTTGTTCTGTTGCTTCAGGCGGTCAATATCGTCTAGACGCACATTCGAACTAAATTTGTTTCGTCACTACGACAGGAGAGCGATATAGCCAGACTACCTGCTCCGCCGACCCCGCCTAGCCGCGAAGGGCCGCGCGTCAATGAGGATATTCGTGTGCCGCAGGTCCGATTGATCGACCAGGACGGTGAGATGATGGGGGTTCTGACCACAAGGGAGGCACAGCGTCGTGCAACCGAGGTTGGACTCGATCTGGTCGAGATCAGTCCGAATGCTGATCCACCGGTGTGCAAGCTGCTTGATTATGGTAAGTTCAAATACGAGCAGCAGAAAAAAAAGAACGAAGCTCGTAAGAAGCAAAAAGTCATCGAGATCAAGGAGATTAAAGTCCGCCCAAATATCGATGAAAATGATTATCAGGTTAAGCTACGGGCGATGAAGACGTTCATCGGCGAGGGCGACAAGGTAAAAGTGACATTGCGGTTTCGTGGACGGGAAATGGCCCATCAGGAACTTGGCGTGAAGGTGCTCGAGCGGATTAAAATTGACATGGAATCTGAAACCAAGGTCGAGCAGATGCCAAAGATGGAAAACCGTCAGATGGTGATGGTGCTAAGCCCGCGGTAATCGGTGCCGGATCCGAGCCGGTGATCGGGTTTGTGACGGGTTTGGAGGCCGAGGTCCGGTTGCTGGATGGGTTGGGTGTCCTGGCGGCAGCGGGCGGCGGAACGCCGCAGGGTGCCTTCGCCGCTGCGCTTCGTTTGGTGTCATGTGGAGCGTCCGCACTGGTCAGCTATGGCTTGGCGGGTGGGCTTGATCCATCGCTTCGGCCCGGAGCCCTCGTGGTGCCGAATTATGTCGTCGACCATGATTTCACCTATCGATGTGATGCGGCACTGCTTGCGAATTTGGGTGGAGCGACGGTCGAACGCGTGATCGGTGCCGATTCGATCGCGGTGACCGCGGTGGCCAAGGCAGATTTGTTTGACGCGAGCGGGGCGGCCGCAGTTGATTTGGAGTCGGTGAGCGTTGCACGTGCCGCTGAGGGATGCGGCGTTCCGTTTGCCGTGATGCGGGCGGTGGCTGATCCGGCATGGCGTGATTTGCCGCCGGCGAGCCTGATCGCCATTGATTCCGATGGACGTATAGCGCTGCGTAGGGTGATCGGCAGCGTTGTACGACAGCCAAGCCAGATTTTTGGGTTAATCAGGCTGGCGGGTGATGCAGCAGCAGCACGACGAACGCTGTTGCGCCAGGCAAGATTTAGATTTTCAGGGTGAGCAGAACGGGGACATGGTCAGATCCTCGCGGCCAATCGCGAGCGTCGGTTAATATCCGATAAGCCGACAGGGTCGGCTCCAGATCGCGCGAAACCCAGATGTGGTCGAGACGGCGACCCCGGTTCGACGCGCGCCAGTCACGGTTGCGGTAGGACCACCACGTGTAAAGTTTTTTGTCTGGTGGAACGAAATGGCGAATGGCATCAACGAAGCCGTGGTCGCGCCACATATCAAGGCCGGTGGTTTCCTCTGGTGTATGGCTGACGATGCCCAGAAGTTGTTTGTGATTCCAGACATCGTTCTCCATCGGCGCGATGTTGAGGTCGCCGACCAGAATGGCGCGGTGTGGCGGGTATTCGGCAAAGTAGCGGCTGGCCTCGGCGATGAAATCGAGCTTGTGTGCAAATTTGATGTTGGTCGCGCGGTCAGGCACGTCTCCACCGGCCGGGACGTAGAAATTATGGATCACGATGGGCTGTCCGCCGGGTTCCACACTGGCAGCGATATGGCGGCTATCGGCTCTGCTGCACCAGTCCGGGGTGGCGTCCATCAGGGTCAATGGCAGCCGTGACAGGATGGCGACGCCATTATAGCCCTTCATACCGCGCTTCAATACGTGGGGTAGGCCCAGTCGTTCACCTAGGTCGGCGGGAAAATCAGGGTCGGGAGTTTTAGTCTCCTGCAAGCACACCACATCGGGCGAGGCGTCGGTCATCAGTGTGGACAATAGATCCTGCCTGAGGCGCACCGAATTGATGTTCCAGGTCGCGATAGTCAGGGTGCTGGTCATGCGAGTGTGAAGCTGATGGAACCGACCCCATCAATCGACCCGGTGATCGTATCGCCTCGTTCGATCGCGCCAACGCCGTCGGGTGTGCCGGTGAAGATCAGATCTCCGGGCTTTAGTACCACGAGATTGGATAGAAATGCGATGATGTCGGGGACCGGCCAGATCATATCCGCCAGATCGCCGTTCTGGCGTTGAGTGCCGTTCACCGACAGGGTGATCCGGCCGTTGGTTGGGTGACCGGTTTGGGTGGCTGGCGTGATAGCCCCGATCGGGGCGGAGGCATCGAAGCCCTTGCTCATATCCCATGGGCGGCGCAGGGATTTTGCTTCATCCTGGAGATCGCGTCGCGTCAGATCGACGCCAGCAGCATAACCAAGGACATGTTCAAGTGCGTTCGAGACCGGGATTGCAGAGCCACCACGCCCGATGGCGACGACGAGTTCCATTTCGAAGTGAAGAGATTTTGTGGCTGTGGGATACGGGACCGACGCTGTCGTGATGATCGCGTCGGCCGGTTTGGTGAAGAAGAACGGGGGCTCCCGGTCAGGATCCGCGCCCATTTCTCGCGCATGGGCGGCGTAATTGCGCCCAACGCAAAAAATCCGGCGGACCGGAAAGCGACCGCCGCCGACAACGGCGACCATTGGAATTACAACAGGTTCAATGACCAGATCAGACATTTCGCATCCCTCATGACGGTTGGCTTCGCGAGGCTCAAACAGGATCGATTTACATCGTCCATGCGCCAATTTATGTTTGGAGAGCAAGTTCATCGCTGTCGGCTGATGTAAGGACATAAGCGCATCAATCGCAAGCGATCTTGCCCTAGAGCGTTATGCTTTCAGCTTAACGCTCTAGCTCTATATTTTTTCGAGCGAT
>NZ_JBMFGY010000153.1:0-6247 GCF_049977125.1 Acidiphilium sp.
CGCACGGCTGCGCCGATGAAGCCGGCGAAGAGGGGGTGGGGGTCGAAGGGTTTGGATTTCAGTTCGGGGTGGTATTGGACGCCGATGAACCAGGGGTGGTCGGGGTATTCGACGATTTCGGGGAGGATGCCGTCGGGGGAGAGTCCGGAGAAGTGGAGTCCGGCGGCTTCGAGGGTTTCGCGGTAGTGGATGTTGACTTCGTAGCGGTGGCGGTGGCGTTCTTCGATGGTGGGGTTGTTGTCGTAGACGGTGCGGACGAGGCTGCCGGCGGCGAGGGTGGCGGGGAAGGCGCCGAGGCGCATGGTGCCGCCGAGGTCGCCTTCGGCGGCGCGGCGTTCGATTTCGTTGCCGCGCGCCCATTCGGTGAGCAGGCCGACGACCGGGGTTTCGCAGGGGCCGAATTCGGTGGAGGAGGCCAGAGGCAGGTTGGCGAGGTTGCGGGCGGCTTCGATCACCGCCATTTGCATGCCGAAGCAGATGCCAAGGAAGGGGACGCGGCGTTCGCGGGCGAAGCGGACGGCTTCGATTTTGCCTTCGGTGCCGCGCTCGCCGAAACCGCCGGGGACGAGGATGCCGTGGACGCCGTCGAGCCTTGTGACGGCGCCGGGGCGTTCGAAGATTTCGGAATCGACCCAGTCGAGTTTGACTTTGACGCGATTGGCGATGCCGCCGTGGGCGAGGGCTTCGGCGAGGGATTTATAGCTGTCCAGCAGGTTGGTGTATTTGCCGACGACGGCGATGGTGACTTCGCCTTCCGGTGCGTTGACCGTTTCGACGATGCGGCGCCAGCGGGCGAGGTCGGGCGGGACGTCGTGGGGCAGGTTGAAGTGGCGGAGGACTTCGCGGTCCATGCCGGCGTTGTGGTAGGAGATCGGCACTTCGTAGATGGTTGAGACATCGAGGGCCGGGACGACGGCTTCGGGGCGGACGTTGCAGAACAGGGCGATTTTGCGGCGTTCGCCGTCGGGGATCGGGCGGTCGCAGCGGCAGATCAGCATTTGCGGCTGGATGCCGACGTTGAGGAGTTCCTTGACCGAGTGCTGGGTGGGTTTGGTTTTAAGCTCGCCGGCGCTGGGGATGTAGGGGACCAGGGTGAGGTGGACGAACATGGCGCCGTCGGGGCCGAGTTCGTTGCCGAGTTGGCGGATCGCTTCGAGGAAGGGCAGACCCTCGATGTCGCCGACGGTACCGCCGATTTCGACCAGGACGAAATCGAGACCTTCGGTGTCGTTGAGGACGACCTGCTTGATCGCATCGGTGATGTGGGGGATGACCTGGACGGTGGCGCCGAGGTAGTCGCCGCGGCGTTCGCGAGCGATGACGTCGGAATAGATCCGCCCGGTGGTTGCATTGTCGGATTTGGTGGCGTGGACGCCGGTGAAGCGCTCGTAATGGCCGAGGTCGAGGTCGGTTTCGGCGCCATCGTCGGTGACGAAGACCTCGCCGTGCTGGTAGGGGCTCATCGTGCCGGGATCGACGTTGAGGTAGGGGTCGAGCTTGCGGAGGCGGACTTTGTAGCCGCGGGCTTGCAGCAGCGCGCCGAGCGAAGCGGAAGCGATACCCTTGCCGAGCGAGGAGACCACGCCGCCGGTGATGAAGACATACCGGGTCATGGACGCTCCCCATAACAGAGGGCGGCGCGGCGTAAAACCCCGCGCCGGGAGTATCGCGGATCCGTCATCAGTTTTTAGCGGGGACTTGGGTGGTCGTGGCCGGAGGGGAGGGGGTATTGGCGGAGGACGATTCACCGGGGATGGGCGGCAGCGGGGCGAGTGGCTTAGTTGGGGATTTTTTGCTGGCGGGCGCGCTAGCCGCGGGAATCGGACCATTGAGAATCGATTCACCGCTGGAGGTGCCGCCGTTTTTATAGAGCAGCGCGAGGATCAAGCTAAGTGCCATGAAAGCGGTGGCAAGCACCGCCGTGGTGCGCGTCAGCAGGTTCGCGGTGCCGCGCCCAGTCATGAAATTGCCCATGCCTTGGCTGGAGCCGAGACCCAATCCACCGCCCTCGCTGCGCTGGATCAGCACGACGCCGATTAGGGCAAGAGTCACGAACGCTTGCAGCACGAGCAGAACCGTAATCATGAGAACCTTCCGAACATCGCGCGGGTTCTAATCCGGTGCGGCGGTGGTGGCAATTGGGTACCGGCGTCGGCGGTGGCATCGGAGGGGGCAGAGCTTACTGGATCTATTGAAAAGAAGAATCAGTCCCTGCTCACCGCATCCGTGGCGTTCGAGCGCCGGAGACCCAACTCAAGAAAAAATCTTGTTCTCTTTTCGGGAAAGCCGCGCTTGTTCAACTCTCAAGTCCGGTACACCGCCGGCCCTGGATCATCGAGAGAAACTCCCGGCGGGTTGAGGGATCGTCGCGGAACGCGCCGAGCATGCGGCTGGTCACCATGGCGACGCCGGTCTTGTGGACCCCGCGGGTAGACATGCATTCGTGTCCAGCCTCGATCACCACGGCGACTCCGCGTGGCTGCAAGACATCGTTGATCGTATTGGCGATCTGGGCGGTGAGTTTTTCCTGGATCTGCAGGCGTTTGGCATAGGCATCGACCACGCGGGCAAGCTTGCTGATACCGACGACGCGACGATTAGGCAGGTAGGCAACGTGGGCGACGCCGATGATCGGGACCATGTGGTGTTCGCAATGGGATTCCAGGCGGATGTCGCGCAGGATTACCATTTCGTCGTAGCCTTCGATTTCTTCGAAGGTGCGGGTCAAGATAGCTTCGGGGTCTTCCCCATAGCCGCGGAAAAAATCCTCGTAGGATCGCGCGACACGCGCAGGAGTGTCGAGCAGGCCTTCGCGTTCGGGGTCGTCGCCTGCCCATTGGATCAGGGTGCGGATGGCCGCCTCGGCCTCGGCGCGGCTTGGACGCCCGGGATTTCCCGCGTCGTGCAGATTTTCGAGCGGGGTATGAGTATCCACCAGCATTCTCCCATTATGGTGCGCGGGCGCTCGTGCGACCACACTTCAGACGGCATATAGTCGGCACTGCCGACCCCGCAACCCGATGATCATGGAATGGTGTTTGCCGATCTCAGTGAAGGCGATGATCTGCATGCGGGCTGTCAAGGCTGAACGCGGGCGTGGCGACGTCCACCATCTCGCCACTGTCGACCGCGAGCATGTGATAGAACCCGCTCATGAAACCGGTCGGGGTCTTCAGGGGCAGGCCGGACGTATATTCAAACACGTCGCCGGGATCGAGCACCGGCTGCTCGCCGACGACGCCAGGGCCGAGGATCTGCTGGACATGGCCGTTACCATCGGTGATCAACCAGCTCCGGCGCAGCAGCTTCATGGTCACGATACCGATATTTTCGATACGCACCTGATAGGCCCAGACGAAATGCCGTTCCTCCGGCGTTGATTGATCGGCGAGGAAAATCACCCGGATCGTGACACGGATTCCAGCGGTTTCGCTCGTGTAAATGTTGTTCGGCGCTTGCAGGCGCTTTGCTGCCATCGCTGCCATTCCCTTACGGCTTGACCGGCGGATCGCGCTTGGATCGAACCTGATCATGGACGTGATGATGGTGTAGCCTCCGGTGGCGGCGGAAACAAGCTGGATCGGCACAGGGCCATGCGGGCGAGGACGTGACCGGCTCGACAATCCGGGTTAGGAAACCCCAATGATGCCCTGTTCAAAAATGCTGCGGCGCTCCGCCTGCGCACTGGTTTTGCTGCTGTCCTCCTGTGCCGGCGGCAGAGCTGACACCGCATCACCGCCTTCGTTATCGCTCTACAGCGCATTCATGGCAGGGCGCTACGCCGCCGCGACCGGGCACGAGACCACGGCGGCACGGTTCTATGCCGACGCAATCGCGCTCGATCCGGACAACCGGACTCTGCTGCGTCAGGGGTTCATCACCGCGTTGCTGGCGCGGAGCCCCGATGCCACGATGCTGGCCAAAAGGATGGGCAATGATCCGCTGGCGATACTGGTGCGCGGCAATGCCCTGATCGAGGCGGGTCATGATCGAAAAGCGGCCACGCTGTTCGCAAAGATGCCCGCCACCGGCGTAACCGGGTTGATCCGCCCGCTGCTGCTGGCCTGGTCGGATGCCGGCGCGGGGCGTTTCGGGCCGGCGATCGATCGGTTGACCGGGCTGGATGCCGGTTCGCCCTTCGGGCCGGTTTATACGCTGAACGCGGCGCTGATCGCGGATCTGGCCGGGCGCGAGGCTGAGGCGGCACCGCTGTATCGGGCGGCGGAACAGGCGTTCGCGTCGCCCAATTTACGCCTTGCCCAGGCGATCGCGAGTTTTCAGGCGCGTCAGGGTCATTTTCAGAGCGCCGATGCAATTCTGGTGCGGCTGGCTGCGACGCATCCCGATCTGAGGTTGGCGCTGCGACGGATGGAGCGTGACGCCGCAAAGCCGATGATCACCTCGGCGCAGGATGGCGTGGCGGAGGTCTATCTGACTCTGGCAGGTTCGCTCGATCAGCCGCAGCAGGTATTGCTGCGCCAGATTCTTCTGGGGTTCGCGTTGCAGTTGCGGCCCGATCTGGCGGCGGCGTCGCTGTTATTGGCCAATCTGGATGTGACGCTGCACCATCCGGAACGAGCGGCGGCGACATTGACCCGGATCGGGGCGGATGATCCATTGTATGGTCCGGCGCTGATGCAGCGGGCGCAGATTCTCGCAGGGCTGGGCAAGGCGATGCCGCTGCTGCCCGCACTGGCGGATTTGGCACGGACGCACCCGCATGATGCGGCACCGATCACCCTCGCTGCCGATATAGAGCGCGATGCCGGGCATTATCGGCGGGCGCGTCGGTTGTATTCGCAAGCACTGGCGCGGCTCGGGCCAAATCCGCCGGGGGAGGCCTGGGCAGTCTATTACGGACGGGCGATCGCGGAGGACAAGCTGCACGATTGGCCGGCGGCGGATGCGGATCTGCATCATGCGCTGGCGCTGCAACCGGGACAGCCGTTTGTACTGAACTATCTGGGATATTCGGATGCGCTGCGCGGGGTTGATCTGGCGCAGGCGCAAACGATGATCGAGGAGGCGTTGCAGGTCGATCCGAACGAGGGGGCAATCATCGACAGTCTGGGGTACGTGCTGCTGCGGGAGGGCAAGATCGCACAGGCGATGCGGACTCAGATCCGCGCGGTACAGGAAGCGCCGGACGACGCAGAGGTGAATGCCCACCTGGCGGATATCTTCGAGGCGGCCGGTGATCATCTGGCGGCGCGCAACCAATGGGTGCGGGCACTGGCGCTGCATCCCGATGCGGCGGAGGCGGCGCGGATCGAGGCACATCTGAAGCATGATGCCGCGGGATCGTGAAGTGCCTGACTTAGTGCTGACCGAGGCGGCGAGGGCGAAGGTCAATCTGTTCCTGCATGTGACGGGGCGGCAGGCGGATGGGTATCATGAGCTCGACAGCCTGGCGGTGTTCCCGGCGGTGGGCGATCGGCTGAGCCTGAGGCCGGCGGCGGCGCTGGGGCTTGTGGTGGACGGTCAGTTTGGTGCGGGATTGGCCGATGAGCCGGATAATCTGGTGCTGCGAGCGGCGATCGGGTTCGGCGCGGCGATCGGGCGGGAGGCGCCAGTCGTGTTTCACCTGACCAAGACCCTGCCAGTGGCATCCGGGATCGGAGGCGGATCAGCCGATGCTGCGGCGGCGTGCCGGTTGTTGGCACGGTATTGGCAATGCCCGGTTCCCGCCGGTCTGGCGGCGGGGTTGGGGGCGGATGTGCCGGTATGCCTGGCCAGCGTGCCGGCACGGATGGGCGGTATCGGTGCCGATCTGACGCCGGCCCCCGCATTACCCAGATTCGGGATGGTGCTGGTGAACCCCGGGGTGGCGGTTTCAACCCCGGCGATTTTCCAGGCTCGTCAGAGGGCGTTCTCACCACCAGCCGATCTACCCGCGGGGTGGGACGACGCTGCGGCGATGGCCGCCGATCTGGCGCGGTGGTCGAATGATCTGGAGGTGCCGGCTCTGGAGATCGCGCCGGTGATCGGCACGGTTTTGGCGGCGCTTCGCTCCGATCCGGCGTGTCTAATGGCGCGGATGAGCGGGTCGGGGGCGACGTGTTTCGGTATCTACGCCGATGTCACCGAGGCGGTTGCGGCCACGGCGGTTCTGGCGCGGACGGGTTGGTGGGTCTGGGGAGGTGCCGGCAATGCCCTACAGCCATAGCCATTCTGACGAGCACCTGCGTCCTGGCCTGTTCAACCGTGTTGGGCCATAGCGCCAGCTTGATGCCCCGTTCGTGATGGT
>NZ_JBMFGY010000154.1:0-6217 GCF_049977125.1 Acidiphilium sp.
CGGGGCACGGCGTCGAGCAGAACCGCCAAGTCGAGATCGGCGCCGTGCTTGCCCCCTCAATGGCAGCAAACCTACCCCAGCACCTGACAGCGCGTCACCTCACGCACCGTACCGTCCACACAAACACGAAATCCCTCGAGAGCCGTCGAAACCAGCGCAGCAATCGCAACCCGACTACCGGTTACCGCACAAGGCAATTATCGCCACTCCGAGCTCCCCGCGCCGTTTATGCGCGGATTCTCACCGCCGCCAACATCGCCCGGCGCACGTTTTCGTTTCTGACGAATCCGTCAGTTTGACGTTCGGAAAACATCATATTGGACGGTTAACCTCGCATCAGCATGTGCAAGACCATATCAGCTTGATGAAAGCCCGGAACAGTTCGCGACCATGGAGTGTTATGCTGGTGCTTCCGCCACTTTTGCTGGCCGGATGTGCCCATTATGCAGCGCGTCCGATCAATCCTGTGTCGAGTGCCCGATTGCTCACCGGGCGGCGGCTGGATAACCCCATGTTGACGAAGTTTCTTTCGTCGATGGGCTGCAAGTCCAAGCCCCGGTGGGGATTGGATGCCCTGACGCTCGTTGCGGTGTTTGAACGGCCGGATCTTGCGATAGCCGATGCCGAATACGCGGTAGCGCGTGGCAGCGTGATATCGGCGGACGCATTGCCTAACCCAACTATGACCATCAATCCCGAATACAATGCCTCCAACGCCAATCCATCGCCGTTCAAAATCGGACCGGTGATCAGCTTCCTCGTAGACAGTCTTGGCGCGCGGCAGGCCGGGGTGGCGGCGGCCAAGGATCAGCGGGACGCGGCGCGCCAGGCGATCGATACCGCCGCATGGCTGGAGCGGTCGCGGGTCCGGACCGCGTTGCTGGCCTTCTGGAATGCGCGGCACGCTGTCCGGCTGGCCCGACGGAATGCGCAATTGGCGCAAGCTTCGGAGCGGGCGATCGCGCAGCGCTACCGTGCCGGAATCGTGTCGTCCGCGACGCTTGACCTTGCCATGACCGGGATGGATCAGGCGCTATATTCGGCAGCGGAAGCGGCTCGAAGCCTGGAGGTTGCGCGGGGTGATCTGGCAGCCGCGGTGGGTGTGCCGGCTGCGGCATTCGATCATGTCGCGATCTCGACGAGTGCCTTCGATGCGCCCCGCACGCCCCATGATATCGCGGGCATCACGCGGGCGGCGTTGGTCGCCCGGCCATCGGTGCTTGCGGCGCTCGCGACGTATCGGGCGGATCAGGAATTGTTGCGTCAGGCGATCGACGCGCAATATCCGGGCGTGTCGATCGGGCCCGGTTATCATTACAGTCAGGGCGACAACAAATATATTCTCGCGCTTTCCCTGCCGCTCCCAATTTTCAATCAAAATCAGGGGCCGATCGCGTCGGCCCGCGCGACGCGGCATCTGGCAGCGGCGCAGTTCAAGGCCGCGCAATTGCATGTGCTGGATCAGATCGATACGGCACTCGTGCGGTACCGGGCGAGCCAGACGGCGGCGCGTGCCGCACGCCGGATCGCCCGCCAGGCCAAGGTAGAGGTGAGGCGGGACGAGGCGGCGTATCGGATCGGGGGCATCGGTATCGTTCGGCTGCTGGGTGCCAAGCAGCAGGAATTAATTGCGCAGCAGAATAGTCTGACAACACGCCTGCAAACCCTGACGGCACTCGGGTTGCTGGAGGACGCATTGCATCATCGGTTTTTCGGAAGGGCATCCGGCCCATGAAACATATCGTCCATCGGTTCCTCCGTGCCGTGATCCTGTCGCTGATCACGATGTTGGCCTGGGCGGTCCCAGCTTGGGCGGTGCCGGTGACGGTTGGGACGGTCCGGGTTGCGCCTTATGTCAAGCATCTCGGATTTCTCGGTCAGGTAAAGAGCGCCGGCCGGATCACTTTATCGGCGCCGATGACCGGCCTGGTGATGGGGCCGTTCGTGCCGGCCGGAATGGTCCGGGCGGGGGTGATCATCGCACGGATCGCGCCGCCGGGACTTCCGGCGCAGCTTCATGCGGCTGAGGCCCAGGTTCGCTTCGCCCATCAGACGCTGCAACGCGACCAGCGACTCTTCCGGAGCGGCAATCTGTCTGCCGCGACGGTGTCGAGCGATACCAATATCTGGAAGCAGGCGGTTGCGAGTTTGCGGGCGTTGCAGGCTGAGGCCGCCAGTCAAACCCTAACGGCACCGTTTGCGGGGAGTCTCGATTATCTGATCGCGCCGGGCGGCATTGTCGCGGCGGGTACAGCGATTGCGCGTTTGAGCGGACGTGGCCATCCCTGGATCAGGGTTCTGGTGCCGCCCTCGACGGCCCTGCGGTTGAAGGCAGGCGGCGACGCGACGATACGGGGGGGCGGTTGGCATGGTCAGGGTTCGATCACCTCGGTGGGACGCAGCGCGCGCCGGTCGGGCCTGGTGAGTATTGTCGTGGCACCCTCGCCTGATGATGATCTACTGCCCGGCGAATGGGTTTCGGTGGTGCTCGACCTGCCGCCGCGCACCGCCTTCGTCGTGCCGCTGGGTGCGGTGGTGATGCACGGTTCAGCGGCGATGGTGTTCGTGGATAATGACGGGAAGGCCCGTGAAGTTGCAGTCGATATTCTCGGTGTTCACGGCGGCGAGGTCTGGATCGATGGCGAACTGCACCCGGGGGATCGGGTGGTGGTTCGCGGCAGCACCCGGCTCGATGCCCGCTCGCCGCTGGAGATATCGCCTTGATCCGCGCCTATCTGCGGTTCCTGTGGGATAATCGTTTCACCATGGCGCTGCTGGCGGTTCTGCTGATTGCGGCCGGCGTGATTGCATTCGAGGAGATGCCGCAGAGTATTTTTCCGGCAGTGGATTTTCCCAAGGTCTCGGTTCTGGTTCATACGCAGGATCTGCCGGTGAAATTCATGCTCCTCGAAGTGACCCGCCCGCTGGAAGAGGCGGCCAAGGGCGAGCCCGGCGTGACGCTGGTGCGCTCGCAGACCGGCAACGGACTGACCAAGCTCCATGTGTTTTTCAACACGCATACCACGCCCTATCTTGCCTATCTGATGTTACAGGCGCGCCTGTCACACATTGCGCTACCTCCTGGCGCAGTGATGAGCGTGCGGTTGATGACGCCGAATATCTATCCGATCGCGGAATATGCGCTGGTCTCGAACCGGATCGATAGTTCGGCGATGATGCCGAGTTTCGCGTTCACGATCCGTCCGGCGCTCCTATCGGTTCCGGGCGTCTATCATGTCAACGATGTCGGTCGGGGGTGGCCGGAAGTCGATATAAGGTTGAACCCGCGGCGGCTCACGCAATACCATCTGACCGCTGCAGCAGTGGTATTGGCCCTTCGCGCCCGACAAGGGCCGTTTTTTTCCGGCGTGATCGATGCGTTTCATGAGCAATTCATTCTCGCGACCACGCCGCGGCCGACGAGTGCGGCCGCACTTGGCGCGGTCACGCTGCCCCTGGGTTTGCCGAACGCCGAGGGCGTCAGGGCACCGTTGGCGCTGGGCGCGTTGGGAACCATAGCAACCGGCCCACCGCCGTTGATCCGCGATGCCGCTGTCGCCGGTTATCGTCATGCGCTGCTGATCGACGTCGCGGCGCAGCAGGCGACCAATCAGGTAAAGGTCGCCGAAGCGGTGCGACGCGAGATGCGGGTACTGGCGCCGCAATTGCCGGCGGGGACTCGCCTCGTGCCGATTTACGATCTCAGCGGCCTTATCGGGTCCAGTCTACGGGATGTCTGGATCGCGTTGGGTCTGGGTAGTCTGATCGCGTTCGGTGTCGTGTTCCTGTTTCTGGGCAGATTGGATGCGTCGCTGGCGACGTTGGCGGTCATTCCGCTGGCAGTTGCCGCGACGATGATCGTGCTGAACGCGCTAGGGTTCGGGATCAATATCATGACCCTCGGTGGCATCACTGCGGCGATCGGCGCGCTGGTCGATCATGCGATCGTCATCGTCGAGCGCGGCATGCATAATCTGCAAGGCGATGCGCCGACCCGGCGGCGCATCGCCTTGGCGTATGTAAGCGACATTCTGCCCTTGATGACGATGGCGACCCTGACCGCCTGCGTCATTTTCGTGCCGCTCGCGTTCCTGTCGGGCACGATCGGGCTGCTATTCCGCCATATGGCCATGGCCATCGTGATCGCGTTGATCACGTCGCAGATCATTGCAGCAACGATCACCCCGATCCTGGCGATGTGGGTTGCGACCCGTGCCCGGCATGTGCGGCAATTGCCTGGGGAACGATGGGTCCGTCGGCATTATAGCCGCGCTTTGGTACGGGGCATGCGTGCGCCCGGGCTCGCTATTCCGCTCGTTCTGGTTCTGCTGCTCGGTGCTGGAATTGGGGCGAGTTTGCTGCCGACCGCGTTTCTGCCGCATTGGGACGAGGGGATCTTCGTCGTGCCATTTCGGACACCGGTGGGTAGCGGAATTGCCGAAACCACAAGGGTCGGGCGGGATCTGATGCGGATCGCAATGAAGAATTCTGATGTCGCTCGGGTGTCGCTTGTGGTGGGGCGCGGACTGGGTAATGCCTATGCGACGCCGAACAAGGGAGGGCTGACCGTGGTGTTGAAAACCCATCGTGCCCAGTCGACTGCGGTGGTCATGCGACAGTTGCGTCACGCGTTTCGCCTGGCGGCGCCGGATCTGACCACGCTCGAGACCATGCAGGTGATGATCAACCGACTGGGCAATCTGTCGGGGTCGCACGCACCTCTGCAAATTGAGTTGTTTGGCGGTGACACGGCAACCCTGCACCGTGCCGGCGAACGCCTGACCCGCGCCTTGCAGGCCAGCCACGATTTCCAGTCGATTGTCTTCAAATCACCCTCGGCCGGCCCGGAGATTGCGATCACACCGAGCGCGATGGCCAGCATGCAGGGGTTCACCCCACTGGCCATCTCCCAAGCGCTCAAAACCCGGTTCTGGGGGCGTCAGGCCGGATTTTTACTGCATGGCGAGCAGATTTTGCCCATCCGTGTGCAATTGTCTGGCAACAACGGCGCAAATCCGGTGAATTTTGCTGACACCCCGGTTCGCCTGCCGAACGGTGTTGTTACCCCGTTGTCGCAGGTGGCCAAGGTGGCGGTGCAGGGAGTGGTTCCCTACATCACTCACCAGAATCTGGTGCCTTATGCTGCGATCAAGCTTAGCCCGTCCGGGAATGAGGGGCTGGCGGCTGCCGCGGAGAAGGCCAATGAGGTGATTGCCGCAGTCAAATTGCCACGCGGCGTCACCAGCGTGATCGGGGGCTATTACCGAGAGCAGAAACGGAGTTTCAGGCAGATGGCGGTGATTCTGGCAGGCGCGTTGTTCATGCTGCTGGTTCTCCTCGGCTTGCAGTTCGGCAGCCAGAAGGCCGCGATGGCGGCGATATTTTCGATCGGGTTGGCAGCGCCGGGCGCGCTACTCCTGTTAGTGATCACCCACACGGATCTGGACAGCACGGCGTTTCTCGGAATTCTGCTGGTGTTTGCGATTGCGGTGAACAATGTCATTCTGATCTTCGCTAATGCCCGCCATTCGGGCGGCAATCGTCTTGGACCCGCCAGTGTGGCTTTTGCCGCGCGGCAACGGTTACGGCCGATTCTGATGACGATGCTCGCCGATGTGTTGGGGTTTATGCCGTTGGCAATCGGGATTGGTCGCGGCACTGATTTGCTGCAACCGCTGGCGATTGCGGTCATGGGCGGTTTGATCCTCGGAACCGTGATGACGTTATGGCTGGCGCCCGTCCTCTATGTCGTGGGAACAAGGCGCTTCACTGGTCATAACGCATCAAGCTTGCATCTTGATCGGGGGACACCTGAGGAGCAATAGGCAGCCCAAGCCTAAATTGGATAGGACTAACAAGGTTGACGAACATGAAAATCTTTGATGCAAACCGCGAACGAGAGATTGTTTGACGCGTCGCGTGGTCATTACCGGGACGGGGATGGTTTCCCCACTCGGATGCGGGGTACAGCTCGCTTGGTCCCGGCTGCTAGAAGGGCAGTCGGGTATATCGAAACTACCCGAAGGCCTAGCAGCCTGTCGGAGTTAGCTTTGGGATGTTTGGCGGGACGAAATCATTGGCGCCTGCATGACGGTTCCCGCTGTGTGACTGGATAGCAGAATCCGCACTTGAGACCTCGGCCATTATGCCGACGATCACTGTGCCCCTCACAGGCGTACCAAATCGACGCAAAAGGGCATGGTCTGGCTCAGTTTGC
>NZ_JBMFGY010000155.1:0-6169 GCF_049977125.1 Acidiphilium sp.
GGAGGTTCTCGGTCGCCTGATCGTTCAGGGCAGCGTCCGTGATTTGTTCCTTGGCACCGACGGCGGCCTTGGCATAATTCGCGTTCTGGTTGAATCCGTTTTGCAGGGTTGTGCGCAGATCTCCGCCGCTTTTACTGGTGTAGCCGAATTCGCTTTCGAGCTTTCCCTCAATAGCGTTCTGCATGTTGGTGACGTCCGTGCCAACCGACACGACCTTGCTGGCAACCGCATTCACGGCTGCGATGAGCGCGGCGACGCTGGTCCCGAATAAAGCATGGGCTTTCGGCGGCTGGAGCACGGTGGCACCGAGAAGGATCCCAGCGCCGGCGGTGAGCAGGACCGATTTCTTAAAATCAGGAGCCATTGCCGACGCTCCCCTGGCTGGTCTGTGGTGCCGGGTACCCATCTGGCATGAGCGACGTGCCGTTGACGTAGAGCCCGGTGTTTTGGCCGAGGCTTGGCGATCCGGTGACGGAAAGCAGGTTGGCGCCGCCACCCCCGAAGGAGAGTTGCGGGCAGAAATTGCCGAACCCCGTGGTCCCGAAACCGCCGATCTGGAAGCCGGAGATCGAGATGCCGCATTGGCTGATCGAGGAGGTGGCATTTTGCCAGGCTTGATTCACACTGGCGCAGATCTGGCCCTCCACATCCTGAAAGATGGCGGTCAATGTGCTGGCGCTGAAAACGGACGTTATGAGGTTGAGCCCGACGCCGTGGAAGAAATTGGACAGGCAGGTGAGTTGTGTGACGGGTTGGGGTGCGGTCAGCACGTTGGAATCGGCTGATAATCCGGCCGATATGCCGGCAGCCGCGCCGTTGGCCATGGCGACGCATCCGGCGGTCTGCTCGGCATTCGAGGGCGGGGCGGTTGGGGCACCCGCGGCTGCTCTTGCCGTGACGGAGAGCGGGAGGGAGAAGGCGCTCGCGATCAGGAGCGCTGCTGGAAAGCGCATCATTTATATCGTCCTGTTGTTATAGGGATCCTGGAGGGGGCGTGAGGCTGTAGCGGCGGTGAGTGCCTCGATACGGATGGGTTGGGTCATCCGCTCGATGGTTTCCGCACGGCGGATCAGGGTGATGGTGTCGGTCACGATCCGGCCGCGGTGATCGGGGTCTGCGCCGATCATCGCTCTGATGATCCGCTCGCCCAGACCGTCCGGTAATTGCTCGAGGAAGATCAGCAGGGCGGTGCGGCGCTGTAGATCGAGCCAGGCGAACGCCGTCAGTAGGTGGTCGAGTGTCTCTGGCTCGAAGACGATCCTGGCGACGGTGTCTGCGTCGACGGTTTGACAGAGATCGGTGAAGAGTTTGCCGATCTCTGTGACTTTTGCCTCGACTTCGGGGGTGTCAGCCAGGATGGTGCCGGGAGCCAGGAAAATCTGCGGGAAATAGCGGATGATCCAGGCCTCGACGGCGTGGCGTTCGAGCGTCAATGATGAGGTTGCTGCGGGCATGAGCGGTCCTTTCACGCGGAGCGTGGCAGGCGCTATTGCAAGTGGAGCTATAAAAAATGCGTGGTCACGAAATTTTTTTTATCGTGATTATTGCTGTGGTTTTGGTGGCGCTCAGGTGCAATCCGAGCGGGGCGATTGCGGTTGCCAGCGTTGCGGGCCAGGGCAAACCGCCGCGCCAGGAGCAGGGCATGTCGTGGTCGATCCCCCTTGCGAAACGCACGGTGACATAGGGTGGGACGATGAGCGGCAATGCTGTGGCCAGCGGTATCGCGATGCCGAACCCTTCGACGATGGGATAGCCGGGGTGACGTGGCGGCAGCGGCGGTGCATTGGGGTCACGTGATGGGCGAGCGGACGCTGATTCGCCCAGAGTTCCTGTGATAGCCACCTTTGTATTGGCGGCGATGATGACGATGTTGGCCCGAGCTGGCTGCGTTATGGCCATGATTGTCGCAGCGGCAATCTTGATCAGCGCGGGATTGAGGCCTTGATGTCGTGTGTTAACCATGTCAGTCTCCTTTGAGCATCGACACGGTAATGGCGTCCGCGTTCGCCACTCGGAAAAATTATTTTATTATCTTTTTCCGTTTCATTTAGAAATAAAATAATAACGTAGTCGAAATCCTACAATATTCATTACGTTTTAATTTCTATTCACTCATTTGTGATTCGTCTGCGCTCGGGCTTTTGTCATTTTTTTGTATCTATCCGTATTTGTTATTCGGAATTGCAACGCTCCGTTGCAGAATGTTGTTGATCTCATGAAATCGAACTTCATTTCGCACGCGAATCTCGACCTCTAACCCATTGTTTCGCGAATCCTTAACCGGAATGATCATCGGCGCTTGCCAGAGATCAACCGCGACTCAATTCCTGTACGTCTTCGGTGTTTCTGGATGAGGTAACATGCCGTTATCCTGCGGCGTTTGCTGAAAATCTATAAAACCCAGAGTTCATTGCGACTCCGTTCTTATAGCGCAACTCGATTGCGCAGGGATCTCCGCGCGGAAAAATTTAATCATTGCATCGCGGCAGTCCTGTAGGGGATGATTTTATTAATTCGGTCTATTCCGATCGATGGTGGAGGCTCGTATGTCCATGACTACGACCCAGGATATGACTTGCAAAGACGCTGTGCGGCCCGAATGGGCTCGGCATAGCGACGATCATAATGTTGTAAGAAGATTTATATGGAATAACGGCGTACGGGCGCTTTCGTCAGCAGAAACCGTTACGATTCTGGCTGGTGGAGGATTTCAACCCACCCACCCCGTTGAACCGGCGTCGGAACAGACATCAGGGGCGCCTCTCTCTCATTCGCACGCAACCCGCATTGCGCTGCAGATGATCAGGCGATCTGCGCTACGTCCCGATCGAGGTCCGGGACGCCATCAGATCGCGGCCTGGGTAGGGCTCACAGCTGATGATGTCGTTGCAATTGCCCACGCCGATTGTGTCGTACCACCACACGATCGTCCGCTCCGCCATTACAAGAGCGAGCGCTACTTGTCGCACGGGCAACGGGTCCTGATCGTCAGGCATTTCGTGGCGCAGACCGACATTGTGGACATTGCCACGTTGGTGAACCGATCCCGGAAACAGTTGCTGTCAGCACTACGACGCATGGGGCTGCCCTATGGGCGTGGTGGATCCTTGCGCGCGGCGCTGTGTGCCGATCTTGCCATGGTTTCTCCGGCTTCACGGAGTGATGTCGTACCGGTCACGGCGCCCATTGACACCGCTACAGCGACGGACACGCCTGTAATTGCCCCAGCGGCGTCAGGTGTTTCACCGCAACCCGACCGGCGGCGCGAACGTAAATATAAGCGGAGAAGATCACCGGGACCGGGCAGGCAGGCAAAACCCCGGTGCCCCTCTCCGGCTTATCCGAGAGATCGTGCCGATCAATTGTTGACGGCTTTTGTGGCGCAGGTGGGCGCGGGATTGGATGCGGGATCTCTGGCACGGCTGATGATGGTGTCTGAAACCGTCTATAAAGCGGCGATCGGCAATTTCCGATTCGAAAAGCCCTCCCGGGGGCTTCCAACGCTTATGCGTGAATCTCTTGGGGTCATGTGGGTCGCCGGCGTTTCTCCCGATGGCTGCGCGGAGATTGCCGGGGTGTCGCGCCACGTCGTCGCCAGGACATTTTGTAACTATGCAGGCGATCCGGGATGGGGCCGGTGCAACCGGTCTATCTGGCCGGGGCGTCTTTGGGCCGGCTTCGATCTAGCCGAGATCGGCAAGTCTTACGGGGCTCAGAATTTCGTTTTCAGGAAATGTTTGGTCACCGGTCTGTTGTTCCCAGTGCGCCTCTCAGAAACGGCTACCCGTCGGATTGCGCCACACGTTGTCGCGAGCGGACATGCCTACGAGGGGTATGCCCTGTGACATTGCAGATATTTCCGAAGGATTTGCCAATTTCTACCCCTGTTTTTTTTCGCTTTGGACTGGCGATAGCGCCTGCAAACCTCAGGGTCGCGATGGAAAATTCCCCGGAGATCGATTGATGAGCGACGTGACGGCAGGCAGCGAAGGTAGCGTGGTCCCGGAGGTCAGCCCTGCCTCGCGGCAGATCCTCAATCCGTATTTCCTGCTGGCGCGCATTCGCAGCCTCGTGACATCGAACACCGTGCTCGCCTTCGCCATCCTGATCCTCGCCGGATGTCAGGTCTGGACCCTGCTGCACCCGAAACAGATGATTTTTTTCGGCACGTCGCGCAGCGGCGATCCGGTCCGGCTCTATCCGCTCAATCAGCCGATCTACGCGCAAAGCCGGGTTTTCAGATTCGCTACGGATGCGACGGATGAGGCTTATAGCGTCAATTTCGTGAACTATCGGCACGAGTTTACGCGTGTGAGCCGGAAATTTACCCGCGCCGGCTGGCAGGCTTTCGCGGCAAGCTTCATCACCGAGCATGATTTCGAGCGGATGAAATATTACGACCTCGTCGGCAGTGCTGTGCCCACCGCAGGGCCGTCCATCAAAAAGGAAGGGGTCGTGGGCTACCGATATACTTGGGAAATCCAATTCCCGATGGTGGTGACTTACCGCAATGAGCAGCGCCATTACACCGAGACCAGGATGATGACTGTCTATGTCGTACGGGCAAACCTCTTTCATCATCCGTCCGGGCTTGCGATCAGCCAGATTATTTCCGCGCCAATGGGATGACCCACATGTATTCCACCCTTCGACATCAGCGTCTCGCTCTGATCGCTCCTTTTATCGCCTTGGGCTCGACCGCTTTGGTCCTGGCAGCGGCACCAATCCCCGCCTGGGCGCAGAACGCACAACCCGCTGATGGGCAGGGACAAATCTCGGGTGCGGCGCAGTCGGTAGCACCTGCGTTTCTGCCGCGCGAGGGATCGCGGCACCCGAATTTCTCGGCAGCGGCGCGTAACGCGATCCCGATCACGCCGGGCATGATCCGTGCCTTGCAGCATCGCTATGACGGTGTGTCGAAAGCGATTGCCAATGCCCACACGTCCCCGCTGGCGGTGCCGGAGACCAATACCGTGCTTGTTGGCCTGGGGCCGCAGTCGGTCACCAATATCATACAGACAGCCTATGGATTTCCGACGGCGGTCGCCTTTCTCGACAATACCGGCGCACCGTGGCCGATCGCCTGGACCACCAATTCCGATCCCGCGCCGGGGTCGCCGACCAATAAATCCGATACCTGCGTCAATGGCGGTAACCCTGCGGCGGCCGCGAGCGCCGGATCGGCCATGCCGGCGATCGTCGCGTCCGGCTTCGTTGTCTGTGTTCCCTACAAGGGATCGAATGTGCTGGAAATCACCCCGAGGTCGCGCTATCCGCGCGGCGGGCTTCTGGTCAATCTCAAGGGTGCGTCCGCGCCGCTGACATTTCTTCTGCTGACCAGCCCGAGTACGTTCGAGGCCCGTCTCGACGTGCAGATCAATCAGCGCGGACCCGAAGCGTCACCGCAGGTCTATGTCCGCTCGAATGCCCCGGAAACCGGTGCTCCCGCGCTGACCGCCATGCTGAACGGGGTGCCGCCGGCGGACGCGGTGCCGCTCGGCGTGATCGGCGCATCACCGGAAGCGATCCGGGCATGGCGCTATCGGGGCCAGATCTACATTCGCACCCGCGACAAGATCCTCTCACCCGAATGGGATGGCTCGGAATACGGACCCGATGGTGTGGGGATCTATGCCGTGCCGAATACCCCGGTGGTTTTGATGTCGGGCGGCGATGGTCGGACTTTCTCCATTTCTTTCAAGGACGACTGACATGGCCGCGAAATTTCCGATCCTCGACAAGCTTCGTACCGGTATATCGGCCGTCGGCAAGAGAAAGCTGATGATCGGAGCCGGCGTGCTGGGCGTCACGGCGATCAGCGCCTACGCGGTGGTGAAACCCAAACCCAAGCCGCCGACCAGTGTTGTGGGGTTCGTCCCGAAGCTCGGCCATGGTGGCGGGACGCGCAACAAATCGGTCTCTGCGTATGATCAGGAACTGATGAGATACCAGGATAAGCTGGAAGCCAAAAAAGCGGTCGCCACCGGCGGAAGCTACGCGGGGCCGTTCGGTAACGCCGTCGCCAATCATCCGCGGCAAGTACAACAACCGGTCTTGCCCGCGATCGTCCCGGTCGATCAGAAACTGCCTGCGCGCCCGATCGCCGCTCCCCCCTCGACGCAGCCGACACATCCTGCTGCCGGTGCTGATCCCACGACGACGCAGCCGA
>NZ_JBMFGY010000156.1:0-4413 GCF_049977125.1 Acidiphilium sp.
CCGGCCGACTGGTCGGCATCGAGGTTCTGAGTATGCGCCTCCGCACCAGCCAATCGGCCCCGGCTGCGGCCGCATGAAGAATCTCCCTGCCAAGTATTCATCTGCACCAGGCGCGGGCCTGGCGGGGTGTCTCGACCAGTCCCCGCGCGCCCATGACTACCACCCCTGCCCGCCCCCGCACCGGGGACTATGCGATGACTTCGCCGCAACTATCCGCCGCTTTCCATAATGCGGGATTCTGCGTCACAACAGAGGAAGAAAACCATGACACCGAACTGGCTTGGCCGGGAATGGCCCCAACTTTATCCGATCATGCCTAATTCTTCCCGGTTCCAGCTCAAGTCTTGGGGGGATGTGATCGATAGGTCTGCTGCCGGCGTCTACGTCGTGGTAGCTCTCGACCCTGAGGCTAAAGAAAACACGCCACGAATCCTGCCGCGTCTTTTTGAAAAAGACCCAAGCGGTACGCTCTATATCGGTGCCAGCGGCAACCTCGCGAGCCGATTGGGGGAACTTTGCGGGTCTACCCGTCCCGACATGAATGGGAACGGTCACGGTTTGAAGAAGCTTCGGGAATCGCCTTGGTGCGAGCGCTTTCCTGCGAGCAGTCTGGCTATCTGCTGGTGGCGTACGCCTGATCGTGAGTCAGCCCACAAACTCGAGGCCGATTACGCTATCACGAAATATGCTAAACTCTTTGGAGAACGCCCACCGTTCGACGGGTTCAAATAACCCACGCAAATTCCATAACGAACGATTCTGGGACATCAGAAGACAACTCTTCATCTAACGATGCTATCTTGCATCAGAGTATTTTCTTGTTTATCGTTGCAAGACTTAAATAATAACCATGCAAACAGAGGAAAATAAATGACAACTGTTGTATCGATCCCGACTTTTGGAGTTGGTAATATCACCTCCTCTGGAACGTATGCCATTGAGGGTTCCCTAGCTACAGTCAATATTGAAGGGCCTGGAACATCAGGAACTCCTATTACGGCAGAAATTATTGGTTTTAGTGGAGATGTTATTAGCATAGACATAAGCAACAATGCAATTAACTATCTAGATCCAAATCCAAGTATTTTAATTTCAGATAGTGTTAACGTTGGAGAAAATGCGAATTCACAGTCTATTGGTTACGGCACACTCGAGCTCGCTTCTGCATTCGCTACAGGAGCGCCGCCAATTGTAAATATCTTTGGGACAAATAACGATATTATTCTTGACTCCGGAATTACAGAATTTTCTCTCGGAAATAGTTCGTTTGGTGATATTAATCCGTTTGTCGCAACCGATACTATCGATCTACAAGGCGTACAGGCAACGTCTGATACTTTCACGCAAAATTCATTTTTTGGCGCTCCTTCTGCCGGAGGAACTCTTGTTTTAGAGAACAACGCCGGAAGTATTGTTGGAGAAGTCTTTCTTGCAGCAGGAACTTATACCTCTAACGAATTTATTATAAATTCTTCTAATGGTGGCACTGACATCACGGTCTGCTTTGCAGCCGGCACTCATATTCTGACGCAGTGCGGTGAAAAAATGGTCGATAAGCTGATCGTTGGTGATCTCGTGGTAACGCACGGCGGTCTCCTTTCACCAATCGAGTGGATTGGCCACCGACATATTGATGTTAGGCGACATCCTCGGCCTGAGAATGTTTGCCCAATTGTAATCGAAGCGAACGCACTTGAAAATGGGGTTCCGGCGCGAGATTTATATGTGTCACCAGACCATGCCATATATCTAAACGAGCATTTGATTCCGGCAAAAGCACTTATTAATGGGCATACTATCAGACAAATAACAAAAAATATTATCGATTATTATCATGTGGAACTCAATAGTCATTATGTTATATATGCAGAAAATACACTAGTTGAATCGTACCTTGATACCGGAAATAGAAATTTTTTCGATTCCAGTAATCAAATAATTCTTCATCCGGACATGGCGCAAAAACTCAGGGAAACAACCGGTTGTGCACCTCTCGTCGAACATGGCCCGGTGGTCGAAGCTGTACGGGCGAGTCTGCTGTTCCGGGCGGACATCGAGACCACGCCAGACCCGGCCCTCACGATCACGCGCCGGCCGGACGGCGTGGTGGTCATCGGTAGCCGTGGCACGATACCCGGCCATCTCTCCCCCGATCCACGCGATCGGCGTCAGCTCGGGGTCAAGATCGCGGCCATCACCCGTCAGGATGGCACAGCCATTTCGCTCGACCATCCCGATCTGATCACCGGCTGGCACGATTCCGAGCCGGACGGCCGCTGGACCGATGGATACGCCATCATCCCCGCCAGTCTCGCCGGCGAGGGAATGCCACACATCACGGTCATTGCCACCCTCGCCTACCAGCGAACCTCAAACCGCTTCAGCGATCTGAAATACCGTTCCGTGTCATAAACATCACGCTACGTCGCTGTTGAAGGAGATGGTCCGCTGATGCACGTAACCCCTGCTCAATAAAGTTATGTGTTCATAATACCGAAATCGTAATTTCTGGGCAGGTCAAAATGACCTGCCCGAATACGGTCGATTCCGATCAGCTAATCCGGCAGCACGTCGCCCGCCAGCCAGCGTACCAACCGCCCCTTGATGCCGGGCATGGTTTTAGCCTGGCGGATGGCGGTCTCGGCCTTCTCTGCACGCTGTAATGCCTCGGTAGCCCGTTCCTGCGCCTCTCGGGCGTCTTTGGCAGCATCCTTCGCCTCCACAGTCGCCACATCGATCTTCGCACGCCCTTCGGCCTCTGCCGCCCTGGCGGCGTCCAGCTCGGACTGCAAAGCCCACTCGCGGGCCTCTGCCAGCACCTCGATCTCCGCTTGTCGCATTGCCGCGTCTCGCTCGACCTCCGCGATCCGGTTCCGGGCCGCGTCCAGCTCGGCCAACAATGCCGGTGCCCCTTCACGCGGTTCCGGCTCGTTCGCTCCACCCGCCGCTCGCATGGCCGCGCGCGGTTCCATCGGGTCATTGTCGCGGGTCATCAGTTCCGCGGCACGCCGAAACAGCCCTTTGGCTGTCTCTGGTGCCACTACCTGAAACGCCTTGATGCCACGTTCCTCAAGCCCGGTACGATACCGCTTGTTCCGTTCTTGGCGCTTGGGGTCAACCTCTTTCATCGTCTCACGCGACACCTTAAGCCGTCTCACGAGACGCACTATCCGCCCCGCAACACAGGCTATGGCACACTCCATCGATTCCGAACCAGGCCGTCTCATGAGACGTCAATGGTCGTCTCACGCGCTTTCTACGGTGATCGATTTTGGACGTTTAGTAGTGCGCCCTTCGTGATGCGCACCAGGTCTGTTTGCGGACTTCGCATATCAGCCGGACCGATGATCTAAGCGCACCGGCCCCGGTGACGTTCTTCGTCTTGAATTGAACGCCGCTCGATCAGGATCGAGAGGATCGAGACTCATCTCGACTTGCGCGAACAATCTTAAGCGTTCTGCGCGAGCCAGCGCGCGCGATGGCGCGCTGGCCCTTGGGCGGCGCTTCGCGCCGCTCGCGCTGCCCTTGCCCGTGAAAAGCCCGCGCTTGGGGGGTGCCCTACGAGTGATCTCCCCGCGCAAGGTTCCGCGTGTCGTGGCTCGACCGCCGCAGGCGGGCGGGACGCGGCGCGTGGAAACGCGGGGAGATCACTCGTAGGGGGGTGATCCCCCACAGGGGATCACCCGGGGGAGCCGCCCGCCCCTCTTGGGGCGGGTGGGGGCGAAGCCCGCCGCGCCGGCCCTTGGCCGGCGCGGCCGCAAGCGGAAGACGGCGAAGCCGTCTGGAGCGCGCAGCTCCGGCGAACGAGCTCGGCGAAGCCGAGCGACGAGCCGGGGCGGAGGCAAGGATCGGGCCCAGAGGGCCGCGAAGCGGACCGGTGGGCGCGAGCCGCGCAGCAGAGGCCGCGTGGCGGCCCCTGCGAAGGGCAAGTAGAAGCGCGGACTTCCGCGCTTCTACGCGCAGCCTGGTCGCCGAGGGCCGCGAAGCGGACCGGCAGCGACCGGGCGGAGGCGAGCCTCGCAATCGCCCCCGACCCTACCAAGGTAGCGCGCGCGATGGCGCGCTGCCCTAGCATGCCAAAAGCGGCGGATTTTCGAGAGTTAATGATCGAAACGGGGGTACTTTGCGCCTCTATATGATTAGCTGAAACGGGGTCGAGATTTCTTTTGATGGCCATCGTACCGGGGGTTGGATACCACCGCCCCTAGCCACCCGGCCATTTTCTGGTGAATAATCCAGTGAATCGGTTTCACAGGAAAATCATAGGATTTTTTAGACCATGGGCGACAAAAAGAATCTCGCGCTTTTGTATGACCGGGCGGAAACAGTCTGTAAATTTTTATCCGATGAGCAGATCGCGCCGCCTCTCCACCTTGCGCGCCTGCTACGTCTGAAAACATCTACTCAGATTTA
>NZ_JBMFGY010000156.1:4513-6065 GCF_049977125.1 Acidiphilium sp.
ATTTATGCGATTTTATCTTCGATTGAATCGATCGGCCTTATCCGGTCGCACACCGTGAAAATATCACCGACACATAATCAGATTTTATGGTCGCTGACAGAGCAAGGCATGTCTGCATATCGGGGGCGTAGTCGGCTGTTCCGATCATCCGATTTTTCTCCGACGAAATATGTGCATCGCATTCTGCTACAGGCGCTTCGCATATCAGCGGAAGCGGCAGGATTTGAATGGTGGCGCGAGCCGATTCTTGATCAGGACGATCCCACATTTCCGCGCCCGGATGCTCGCCTAAAGCGGAAAAATAAATATGCGCTTGAGCTGGAATTAACCCCGAAAACGGCTGTGAAATATCAGTCTGTTTTGTCTGCCCACGATAGGGCAATTTATCACGGATATTATTCACGGGTACTCTATTGCGTCCAGCATCCGCCGCTTGCTCGCTTTCTCGAACGGCAATTTATCGGGATGGATGATCCCAGCCGGTATGCTGTCGTCGTCCTGCCGCCGATATCCTCGTCCGCTGCCGACTGGCCAGGGGCGGATTTCTGGGATCATCTCACCGCTCCGGTCAGACAAACAGATCCACCACCAGCTCCGCCGCAGTCACCCAATCGCCCAGCGCCTGTCGTGTCCCGACCGCGCCCCACTCCCGTGATATTGCTCCGGGATGGGTATAAAATCGTATTTTCTGCCACCCCGCTGCACAAGCCCGAGGTCTTTATCGTCACCGGGCTCCTTCGGCCGGATGGCGCGAGGGTAGAGCCTCCTGAAAGCTGGGCTCAATATCGCGTGGATGAGGATGATACGTGGAAGCTGCCGATCGCCTACGTGATCGCGACGATCGTGCGCCATGGCAATATCAGCCCTGACTCCGCATGGACCATTGATAGCCTTTCCGAGGCATTTTCTGTCTGATTACTCGACCGCCAGTGCCCGCCCAGACGCCGCCCTGAGGGGGCGGCGGCCTACGGCTCTCCCGCGCTGCGCTCGATCTGGGCACCCCGCGCCCTGATAAAGCCGGGCGCGGACCGTGCTGGTGGCAAGGCTGGAGGCATTGGGGCGGTCAGGGGCGGTTTTGGCAGGGATGCTCCTGCCCAACCGCCTTGCTGGCTTCCTGAGCGCTCTGAGCGGCTTCTACGCCGGTTCTTCGCCCCTATCCTCCCCGCTTCCCCTCTCAATGCCTCTTGGCCGTCCTGCCACGTCCCCTGACGGGGAGACACGGAGCGAGCGCAGCGCGGGAGCGCCGTAGGCCCGTCCGGCGATCTGCGATCGCCGGATCGCGCGTAGCGCGACCCGCAGGGCGGTCCGTGTCAGCCTCAGAACGTCCCACAACGCGGCCCGTTAGGGCCGCCGATCATGGTTAAATCGCAACGCGATTTTCTGCATTTGATCGGCCTGGAGGGCCGCCTGATCAGCCTGTCCGCACAGGTGGGTCCACCGGGATGGCTTCGCGTCGCTAGCCGCCCATAGGGGGCGCTCCGCTACGCATCCCCGTGGACTACCTGCACGGCAGGCAGCCCCCTTCGGGGGTGCTCCTCTAGATCATAGAAGG
>NZ_JBMFGY010000157.1:0-6058 GCF_049977125.1 Acidiphilium sp.
GGGTGGTGTGGCAGATGGTGGTGGCGAGGTCGCAGCGTTCGGCGAAGACGCAGCCGGGGATGTTCGCACCGGGCGGGGGCAGGAAGCCTTTGATGGTGTCGAGCCGTGAGGTGTTTTTGCTGCGGCCGGGGGTGGGCAGGCAGCGGAGCAGGCGGGTGGTGTAGGGGTGGAGCGGGCGGCGGAGGAGATCGGTCGTGGGGCCGGTTTCGACCAGGCTGCCGGCGTAGAGCACGCCGACGCGGTCGCACATGCGTTCGATCACGCCGATGTTGTGGCTGATGAACAGGATGGCGGTGGAGAATTCACGGCGCAGGGTGGCGATGAGGTCGAGCACTTCGGCTTCGACCGTGGCATCGAGTGCGGTGGTGGGTTCGTCGAGGATGAGGAGGCTGGGTTCTTTTGCCAAAGCCATGGCGATGATGACGCGCTGGAGCATGCCGCCGGAGAGTTGGTGGGGGTAGGCATCGAGCACGCGGTCGGGTGAGGCGATTTGCACGCGGTCGAGCATGGTGGCGCAGCGGGCGCGGGTGGTGGTGGATGGGGTGGGGGCGAGGAGGTCGAAGACTTCGGAGATTTGGCGGAAGATGGTGAGGGAGGGGTTCAGGGCGCGGCCGGCGTCCTGATAGACCATCGAGATTTGTTCGGCGCGCAGGCGGCGGAGGGCTTGGGGGGTGAGGCTGGCGAGGGTTTTTCCGGCGACGCGGAGGCTGCCGGCGCGGACGATGCCGTTGCGGGGCAGGGCGCCGATGGCGGCGAGGGCGGCGGTGGATTTGCCGCAGCCGGATTCGCCGACCAGGCCGTAGGCTTCGCCGGGGGCGATGCTGAAGGAGATGCCGCGCAGGACTTGCAGGTCACGGCCGCGGGTGCGGTAGGCGACGTCGAGATTTTCGACGGAGAGGGCGGGGATTTGGGTTTCGATTGTGGTGGTGGTGGCTTGTGGGGGTGTGGTGGTGGTGTTCATTCGATGGTGCCCTGGATGCCATCGGCGATCAGGTTGACCGCGACGACGAGCGAGGCGATGGCCGCGGCATCGAAGGTGACGGTCCACCAATAGCCGCCGGTGATGAGTTCGTAGTTTTCGGAGATGGCGAGGCCCCAGTCGGCGGAGGGGGGTTGGATGCCGAAGCCGAGGAAGCTGAGCGAGGCGACGGTGAAGATGGCGTAGCCGAGGCGGACGGTGGTTTCGACCAGGATGGGGCCTGCGACGTTGGGCAGGATTTCGACGAACATGATGTGCGGCGCTGATTCGCCGCGGAGTTGGGCGGCGGCGACATAGTCGAGTTCGCGTTCGGTCAGCACGGCGGCGCGGACGGTGCGGGCGATCAGCGGGGCGAAGATCAGGCCGATGACGATGATGACGGTGGTGTTGGAGGGGCCGAGGGCGACGAGGGCGAGCAGGGCGACGATGATGAGCGGGAGGGCGAGGAAGACCTCGATCAGGCGGCTGATCGCGGTATCGACGAAGCCGCCGAAATAGCCGGTGATCAGGCCGATTGTGGTGCCGGCGAGGGTGCCGAGCAGGGTGGCGAGCGGGGCGACCGAGAGGATGGAGCGGGCGCCGACGACGACGCGCGAGAAGATGTCGCGGCCGATCTGGTCGGTGCCGAACCAATGGGCGGCGCTGGGCGGGGCGAGGGTGTTCATCAGATCGTCGGCGTAGGGGCTGTAGGGGACGATGTCGGGGCCGATCAGGGCGCAGATGATCCAGAAGGTGAGGATGGTGGCGCCGATGAGGAACATGGGCGCGGTGAGGGCGGCGCGGAGGCGGGTTTTGGGTGGGGTTGTGGGGTCGGTGACGGTGGGGAGGGCGGCTTCGGACATGGTCAGCGGCCGGCGTTGCGCAGGCGGGGGTTGAGGAGGACGAGGGCGATGTCGGCCAGCATGGTGACCAGGACGTAGACGATGCCGATGGTGAGGATGCCGGCTTCGAGCATGGGGAAATCCTTGGCGCGGGCGGCGGTGAGGATGAGGCTGCCGATGCCCTGGTAGCGGAACAGGGTTTCGACGATGACCAGGCCGCCGACGAGGTAGCCGACCTGGGTGGCGACGACGGTGATGGTGGGGAGCAGGGCGTTGCGCAGGACGTGGCGGCGGATGACGATGCCGGGGCGCAGGCCTTTGAGGATGGCGGTGCGGGTGTAGTCGGCGTCCAACGCATCGATCGTGCCGGCGCGGGCCATGCGGGCGATGTAGCCGAACAGGATGAAGACCAGGGGCAGGGCGGGGAGGATCAGATGGTCGATCTGTTCGAGCGGGCCTGCGCCGTGCGGGGCGGTGGCGGTGATCGGCAGCCAGCGGAGCCAGATGCCGAGGATGAGGATGAGGATGATGGAGGAGACGAATTCGGGGATCACGGTCATGGACAGGCCGGCGATGCTGATGGTTTTGTCGATCCAGGTGCGGGCGTGCATGGCGGCGTAGACGCCGCCGGCGATGGAGAGCGGGACGACGATGACGAAGGCGACGGCGGCGAGTTTCAATGAGTTCAGCAGGGCGGCGAGGACGAAGGGGGCGACCGGGGTGCGGTAGGTGTAGGAGATGCCCATGTTGCCGGTGACGAAGTTGCTGATCCAGCGCCAGTATTGGATCGGGATGGGCAGGTCGGTGCCGAGTTGGTGGTTGAGGGCGGCGACGGCGACGGGGCTGGCGAGCGGGCCGAGGATGGCGCGGCCGACGTTGCCGGGCAGGAGTTGCGCGCCGGCGAAGACGACCATGCTGAGGAGCCAGAGGGTGATCAGGGCGAGGCCGAGACGCTGGGCCAGCATGCCGGCGAGGCGCGCGGCCATGGTTCAGCTGTCCATGGTCAGGTGCCCACGCTCAGGCAATCGTCGCGTGTTGCAGGAAGACCTGCGACATGCCGGTGACGTGGACGCCGCTGACGTTGGGGGCGGTGGCGGCGAGGTAGTTGTAGAAATAGGCGAAGATGATCGGGGTTTCGTCGAGCAGGAGGGTTTCGATTTTGCCCGACGTGACGCGCTGGCGGCTGAGATCGATGTCGGCGATGTAGTCGGCGACCAGTTTGTCGTAGGTGGGGTTTTTGAAATGGGCGGCGTTCCAGGTGCCGTTGCTGAGCAGCGGGGCGCCGAGGAAGACGTTGGGGACGCCGCGGGCGCCGTAGTCGGTGATGCCCATCTGGCTGTCGAGCCAGTCCGAATTGCCGAAGGTGGCGGCGCCGTAATAGGCGGCGCTGGTTTCGATTTTCAGGTTGATTTTGATGCCGATTTCGGCGGCGGCGTTCTGGATCAGGACGGCGTAGTCGGGGATTTCCTGGACCTGTTCGGTGGTGAGGGTGACGCTGGCGCCTTTGGCGAGGCCGGCTGCGGCCATGAGGTGTTTCGCCTCGGCGATGTTCATGGCGCGCTGGGGGATGGATTTGTTGGTGGAGGGGAAGATGGGGGCGAAAGGGCTGTCGTTGCCGAGGTCGGCATAGCCGCGGAACAGGCCCTGGATGATGCCGGGGCGGTTGAGGGTGAGGGCGACGGCGCGGCGGACGCGCTTGTCGGTGAAGGGGGCCATGTCGCAGCGCATGTGGACCTGGCGGTGCGCGGAGGAGCGGAGGTTGAGGATTTTGACGCTCGGGTTGTTCAGCAGACCTTGCGCGCCCTGGACGACGATTTGCTGGAGGACGTCGACCTGGCCGCCCTGCAGGGCGAGGATCTGGGATTGCTGATTGGTGTAGAAGCTGAATTCGGTGCGGGCGGGCAGCACCTTGCCGCCCCACCAGTGCGGGTTGGGCCGGAAGCTGGCGCCGCGGCCCTGGGTGTATCTGTCGAGGATGAAGGGGCCGGTGCCTTCGAAATCGTCCTGATATTTCGCGGCATCCGAGCCAGCGGGGCAGATGATGGCGTTGTAGTTGTCCGACGAGACGAGATAGGGGAAGTTGCCGTTCGGAGCGTCGAGATGGAAGGCGACGGTGTGGTCGTCGATCTTCACGACGCCTTTGGGGCTGAGCACGCCTTTGAAGGTGGAGAGGGCGTTGGAGCCGAGCTTGGGATCGGCGAGGCGGGCGAGGGAATAGACCACGTCGTCGGCGGTCATCGGTTTGCCGCCGTGGAAGGTGACGCCTTTGCGGAGTTTGAAGGTCCAGATCGCGCCGGTTTTGTCCGAGGACCAGGAGGTGGCGAGCTGGGGTTTCAGGTGGAGTTTGGGATCGTCGAGGCAGAGGAATTCGCCGGCCTGCTGGAGCATGCAGAGGCCGCCGGTGTCGCCCACGGTGATCGGGTTGATCGTGCCGGTCGGGCCGAGCATGCCGACGCGGATGGTCGCTCCCGGTTTGCCGGCGGCGCGTGCGGCGCCGGGGATGCCGAATATGCCGGCGAGGAGGCCGGCGGAGAGCCCGTAGGCGGTGCCGTGGCGGAGCAGGCCGCGCCGGTCGATATGGCCGGCGAGGTATTCATCGAGGACATGGTTCTGCATGTCGTTCGCGGTGCGGCGGAGCTGGTCGAGATGATTGGATTGACGCGTCACCTGTTGGTCTCCCGATGCTGTTCATGTGCGGGCGTGCGCCCGGTGGCGTGGCAGGGTGATGTGATCCGAAGGCCAGTGTGGGGGGTATTTCCGGGTAGATCAAATCTTTTATGGGCAGGGGGTCATGGGCAGGATAAGGCGAGGGAGAAGACTTCTTTTTGTGAACAAAAAGAAGCAAAAAAACTTTGTTCTTCTGGGACTGGGGCGCTGAAACCGCCTGAGACCCAGCTCACAGAAGTTTTTTGCTTCTTTTTTACAAAAAAGAAGCGATTTCTCTCACCTGCGAATTTCACATTTCTGCCAAATATAATTGCCCGGCCAGCGCAAAAATACGAATTGCCTATCTGATTTCGTCATATGGCGGGACTGATCTGGCGCTTCCGGGCGGGCGGGCGATCTGCGATACTTCAGCGGTGCAGCCAGAGATTGTCGATCACCGCTGATGATGAACTACGCGCCGCTCTATGCCACTGTGCTGTTTGCCCAGGTCGCGTTGGGGATGTTGACGCCGCTGACACCGATTCTGCTGATCGCTCACGGGGTGCCGACCTTCGCGATCGGGATTGTGGCGTCGGCCTATTACGGCGGCATGCTGGTGGGCAGCATGGTTGTACCTTCGGTGCTGCTGCGGATCGGGCATATCAGGGCTTTGGTGATTTTTTGCGTGGTGGCGGCGGATGCGACTCTGTTGATCAACGGGGTCGCGGCGGTGGTGCCGTGGATCGCGATCCGGTTCGTCATCGGCGTGTGCAGCATCGGCATGTTCACCGTGGTTGAAAGCTGGCTCAATGCCTCGGCACGACGCGCGGTGCGGGGGCGGGTGTTCGGGTTTTATATGTTCGCGAGTTGGACCGGCAGCGTGCTCGGCGCCTCGTCACTATCGTTGTTCCGATCGGCGGAATCGCTGCTGACGCTTGCGGTGGCGGCATTTCTGACCGCGCTGTTGCCGACCACGATCCTGACCCGCGTGGCGCCGTCATTGCCGACGCGGGCGCGCTTGTCGCTGCGGGATCTGTTTGCGCTCTCGCCCGCCGGGGTGGTGACGTGTTTTGCCGCCGGGATGTCGAGCGGGATGTTTTTTTCGATGTTTCCCGTGGTGATGGAACGCGCCGGCATCGACCAGAAGGGGATTTCGCTCGGGGTTTCGCTCTGTTTGCTGGCGGGCATGGCGATGCAGTTTCCGGTCGGGCTGCTGGCGGACCGGATCAGGCGGGTGGTGATCGTGCGGATGGCGCTGCTGGTGGCGATGGCCGCTTGCGTCGGGTTGTTCATGAGCCATGCCCTGGTCTGGTTCGCGGTGTTCGGCTCGGCCTATGGCGCGACGGCGGGGGTTCTTTATGGGCTCGGCGTCGGGATGACCGCTGACCGGGCGGCGCAGGAGCAATTGCTTGGCGTGAGCGCGGGGGTGCTGTTCGCCTGGGCGGCGGGGGCGAGTTGCGGGCCATTGCTCGCCGCCGGCGGGATGGCGGCGCTCGGCTACGCCGGCGTGTTCGCGATGTTGCTGGTGTTGTTCGGTGTCGTGCTGGGCATTGTGCTGCGGCGCGAGCGGCCGGGGATTGTCACGGTTGAGGCGCTGCCCCGGTAATCATTG
>NZ_JBMFGY010000158.1:0-5870 GCF_049977125.1 Acidiphilium sp.
CGATTAGAGCGATATGCGATTAAGTTGACGCGGCAGCGACAACATAATCGCATGAAATCGCTCGAAAAAACATAAAGAGATAGAGCGTTATGCTTTCAGCGTAACGCTCCAGCTTTATGTTTTTTCGAGCGATCTCATGCCGGCGACATTGCGGGCGTAACCTCCGATCTGGCTGAATGGGCGCGGTTCCATCCGATCGGAGATGGGCTGCGTTGGCGCCATCAGGGCTTTGAGTCCCCACCCGTCGTGGCAGCGCATAGCGGTCTGCCGCAGGGATCGGGTGTTTTTTTCGCGGCTGGGGTCGTTTGGCTTCGCGCCACCTCCACCCTGCCAAGCGGATAAGGCCACGGCAGGATGACGCTCGTTGGCATGGCGGCAGCGCGCGGCGGCGGCGGCGGCGGCGGCGGCAAAGGGAGATCCATGGGAAATGGCAGGTCGAGCGGTGCGCTACGCCGTCGTGGCGTTCGTGGCGGTGGCGTGCGGTCGCGGCTGGGATGGGGCTGCGTTTCGAACGGACGAATGCCAAACCTATTGTAGATCGGGTGGAGGGTACGGTGGATCGCCGGGTTGGATGCCAGCTTGGTGATCGTGGCCGGCGTGGCCAGAAAATCGATCCATTCGCGGCGCGTCTTCGCATCTACCATCCGGGTTTTGACGGTTCGCGGCATCAGGCGAACCAGCCAGGTGAAACCGCGGGAAGCCAAGACCGGAGGATTTGGTGGGGTCGCGATGTCGGAATCCGGGGCCCGGCGCGGTTTTGACGGGGTCGAACGGCGCGCGATGAGGCGGGCAAGTCGAGCCACCGCGCCGCGCTGACCGTGCAGGAAAAACGCGCGCACTGATCTTGCCGGGTTGAGAAGGCTGTAGAATTTGCGGGTCGCGAGACGAATTCCGAAGAGAAATCTGGTGAAGCGATCGGTCGATCCATTTGGTCTCGATCCGTTGGATGGGGGGGTTTGAATTTGGGTCACTCGTCATTTGACCATGCCGGCGGGGGGATGGGCAAGCCGTGACTGATTCCGGGACGACGATCGTGCCGCAGACGGCTCGAACGAGCGCCTGGAACTGCATTATCCTGACGGTGCGCGAAATCCACCGACCCCGCGCTCGATCTCACTGACATGTTGTGGCTCGAATCCTGAAGCATCCAACAATCCACAGGAATGCGCGATCATTTCGACCTCCTCGCTGATCTGCCGGGCATAATTCGCCACCCGCACCGCCTTGTCGGCCGGATCGATCCCCGCGATCAATTTGGGGTCCACCGCGGTCACTCCGGTCGGGCAACGGCCAGACCCGCATTTCATCGCCTGAATGCAACCAAGGCTGAACATGAACCCCCGGGCCGAGCTGACGAAGTCAGCGCCCATGCATAAGGCCCAGGCGACCTTGTCCGGTGTCACCAACTTGCCCGACGCAACGATCCGGATCCGCTCGCGCAACCCGTGGCGATCACGCAAGGATGAAACAAGCGGCAGAGCCTGGGTAATCGGCAATCCCACATAATCCGCCAGCGGTGCCGGCGCCGCGCCCGTACCACCCTCACCCCCGTCGATCTGCACGAAATCCGGGCAATGCGCCGGATGCGCGACACAATCGGCGAACCAGTCATCGATGAACGCCGCCGCACCTGCCACGAATTTCACACCGACCGGCTTACCCGTCACCGACCGTACCCGTGCAATGAACGCGCCGAGTTCGGCGATACTGCCGATGTCGTGATGCCGGTTCGGGCTGATACTCGCCTCGCCCTCCGGTATCCGCCGGATGGCGGCGATTTCCCGTGTTACCTTGCCGGCCGGCAAAATGCCGCCCTTGCCGGGCTTAGCACCTTGCGCCAGCTTTACCTCGAACATGCGCACCTGCTCATGCGCGGCAATCTCCCGCAGTCGCTCTTCCGACAATGCGCCAGTGTCATCGCGCACGCCATATTTCGCGGTGCCGATCTGCATGATCAGATCGCCACCCCCGTCGAGATGATAGGGCGACAAGCCGCCCTCCCCGGTACTCAACCAGAACCCGCCCCGGCGCGCGCCCTTCGACAAGGCTAGCACCGCCGCATGGCTCAACGCGCCGTAGCTCATCCCGCTGATATTGAAAAAATGCCGCGCCAGAAATGGCATCCGACATGCGCCGGGGCCGGTCGTGACCCCGATCATCTTACCGGCGAACGGCCGTTTCTCCTCATCCAGCACAGGGAACGGGGCATTGCGGAAAATGAAACTCGGCACCGTCTCGCTGCCGAAATTAACCAGATTCGATACGCCCTTGGCCGACCGGTACACCCAGGACCGCTCCAACCGGTTGAACGGCCGCTCAGCCCAGTCCGGCAGATACTGGTACTGGCGCATATATTCGCCCCAGGTTTCGGCAAAATACCGAAAATGTCCGATCACCGGAAAATTGCGTAAAATCGTGTGCGTTGTCTGTCGTTTGTCGTGAATGTAGACGGCCGTAATCGCGGCCATGATACTAAAAAAGACCAGTGTTGCGATGCTCAGTGAAATCGTCATGCGTTCAAATCGGCTGGATTGGTTTCCATACCGATGAGTAGTGCGCCAGAAATCTTAAGATCCGATGAACTTCGCACGCTCCGCGAGCGCATATTCGACCTCGGCGATATATTCCGGGTGATCATCGCTCAAATGCGAACTGAACAGGGTGATATGTTCGACCGTGAACGGCGGTGAACGACACAGATTATGGCTCTGCACGAATTCGGCGAATCGCGGCCCAACCGGCAGATCCATCCGCGCCAGCGTCACATGCGGCGTATAACGCCTCCGCTCGGCCGCGAGCCCGATCCGCCGCAGCGCGGTTTCGACTTTCGCCTGCAGGTGCAGCAACGACTCATTGCGCTCCACCCCGACCCATAGGGACGAAACCCGCCCCGCCTTTTCGAACCAGCCCGCCCCGGTCAACACCAGCGGAAATGCGCGCCCGCGCACCGCGGCCAATGCATGATCGATCTCCTCGGCCTCCAGCCGCTTCGCCTCGCCGATGAACCGCAGTGTGAGATGCATGTTCTGCGCCGGCACCCAGCGCGCCCCCGGCAGGTTGAACGCAAAACCGGCCAGGGTGGACTTGATCTCCCACGGCAGGTCGAGAGCGACAAACAAACGCATGAATTGCCCTCCTCGCGACGCGCATGCTGCCGAGACCGCGCCGATCGGTCAAGCGTGCATCGCCATCATCCCCGCTGTTTTGTCCCTGTCACTCAGCCCCAGCATCAGCCCGATATTCTGCACCGCCGCCCCGGCCGCGCCCTTGCCGAGATTGTCCAACCGCGCCACCAGCACCGCCTGGCTCTCGGCCTCGTTCTCGAACACGAACAACTCCATCACATCCGATCCCGCCACGCTCTCCACATCCAACCGCTGCGCCGCCGGTGTCATCCGCACCTTCACCTGCGTCGCCCCCTCGTAGCGCTCGACCAGCGCACAGCCGATCTCGCGCGCGGTCGGCCGCCCGGGCAGCGTATCGAGATGCAGCGGCACCGAAACCAGCATCCCCTGCCGGAAATGCCCGATCGAGGGCACGAACAGCGGTCGCCGGGCCAATCCGGCATGACGCGCGATCTCGGGAACGTGCTTGTGGTTCAGCGATAACGCATACAGCTCGAACGCCGGCCCCCCGACACTGTCATGATCCGCGATCAGCGACTTGCCGCCTCCTGAATATCCCGACACCGCATTGATCGTGATCGGGAAATCCGCCGGGATCAGCCCGGCTTCGACCAATGGCCGCAGCAGCGCAATCGCGCCGGTGGGGTAGCACCCCGGATTCGTTACCCGTGCCGCCTGCGCAATCTCGCTCGCCTGCCCCGGTGCCATTTCGGAAAATCCATAAACCCAGCCCTGCGAAATCCGGTGCGCCGAACTCGCGTCCAGCAACCGCGGCGCCGCACCGCCCAGCCCCTCCACCATATCCGCCGCCTCGCGCGCCGCCTCATCGGGCAGACACAACACCACCAGATCGACCGAGGCCATCATGTCCCGCCGCGCCGCATTGTCCTTGCGCGCATGCAGATCGAGGCTCTGCACCACCACGCCATCCAGCCGTCGCAACCGCTCGACGATCTGTAACCCCGTGGTCCCGGCCTCACCGTCAATGAAAATGCGCTTGGTCATGATGCGACCCTCCTTCCCCCCATGCTGGCACCAAAACCAACACCGTGCTAGGCGGGCGCCCAATCAGAGTGACGCCCAACCGAATTCCGCAAGTGATAAGGAACCACCCCATGTCCGAAACCGCAACCGCCCCGCTCACCCTCAATATCCAATACACCAAGGATCTCTCCTTCGAAGTCCCCAACGCACCCGCCATCTATACCATCCTGCGCCAGCCGCCGGCCGTGAACATCAACCTCGACGTCCAGGTCCGCCGCCTTCAGGAAGACCAGAACGTCTATGAAGTCACCCTCGCCACCCGCGCGGAAGCCACCATCCCCGCTCCGGCCGAAGCCGCCAACGGCAGCGAACCGGCCAAAGACATGACCGTCTTCATCGCCGACCTGTCCTACTCCGGCATCTTTACCCTCACCGGCATCCCCGATAACCAGGTCGAACCCGTCCTCCTGGTCGAATGCCCGCGCCTGCTGTTCCCCTTCGCCCGCAACATCCTCGCCGACGTCACCCGCGACGGCGGCTTCCCCCCCGTCATGCTCGGCCCGGTCGACTTCGTCGGCCTCTGGCAATCCCGCCGCGACCAGATGGACGCAACACCCGTGGCTAATGCCTGATCGGCAAAGAAGGTCAGGGGGCTCTGCCCCCTGAACCCCCGCTAAGGGCTCAGCCCTTAGAACCCGCTAGTTTTAGGGATAGGGAGGGCGTCCAGACCATACCGGTTCAGGGTCCGGCAGCCGCCCTCCCTATCCCTAAAACTGATGGATTTTAAAGGCTCCGCCTTTAACGGGGTCCAGGGGCAGCGCCCCTGGCCTTGCTTACCGACCAAGCATAAGGACCGAGTGATGCGCTACATTTCGACGCGCGGGGTTGCCAGGGCCCGGGATTTCGATGGGGTTTTGCTGGCGGGGTTGGCCGAGGACGGCGGGTTGTTCGTGCCGGAGGCGTGGCCGGTGTTTTCGCCGGCTGAGTTGCGGGCGATGCGGGGGATGCCGTATGCCGCGTTGGCGGCGCGGGTGATGGCGCCGTTCGTGTGTGGCGGCGCGGTTTCGGTGGCTGACCTGCAGGGCATGTGTCGGGCGGCGTATCGCGGGTTCGATCGGGCGGCGGTGGTGCCTTTGGTGCAGTTGGAGCCTGGGTTATTCGCGCTCGAATTGTTCCATGGACCGACTTTGGCGTTCAAGGATCTGGCGTTGCAGGTGGCGGGGCGCCTGTTCGATCATGTGCTCGACGCGCGTGACGAGCGGGTCACGATTGTGGGCGCCACGTCGGGCGACACCGGTTCGGCGGCGATCGAGGCGTGCCGGGACCGGGCACGGGTGGATATTGCAATCCTGCATCCTGCGGGCCGCACCTCGGAGGTGCAGCGCCGGCAGATGACCACGGTGCGGGCGCCGAACGTGCTGAACATCGCGGTGGACGGCAATTTCGATGATTGCCAGGATCTGGTGAAATCGATGTTCGCGGATGCGCCGTTTCGCGACGACATGCGGTTATCGGCGGTCAATTCGATCAACTGGGCGCGGATTGCCGGCCAGATCCCCTATTTCGTCGCCGCCGCCCTCGCTTTGGGCGCGCCGGACCGCGAGGTGGCGGTTGCGGTGCCGACCGGCAATTTCGGCAATGTTCTGGCGGCGTGGGCGGCGAAGCAGATGGGTGTGCCGATCGCGCGCTTCATCGTCGGCAGCAACTCGAACGACATTCTCACCCGATTCCTCGCCCGCAACGACATGAGCGCCGCCGGCG
>NZ_JBMFGY010000159.1:0-5809 GCF_049977125.1 Acidiphilium sp.
TGATCACCCTGCTCGGTCCTGGCGGCATCGGCAAAACCCGGTTATCGCTCCAGATCGGCGCCGAGGCGCTCGGTCGCTTCGGCGATGGCGTCTGGTTCGTCGAACTCGCGGCCCTCACCACATCGGCCCAGATCGACGAGGCGCTGGCCCGGCTGTTCGCCGTCCGCCTGGAGAGCAACCGGCCGGTGATCGATCAGGTCGCAGCCAGTCTGCGCACACGGACCTTGCTTCTGATCATCGACAATTGCGAACATCTGATCGACGGCGCCGCCGCGACGGTGGCGGCGCTGCTGGCGCAATGTCCGGGCATCGGCATCATCGCGTCGAGTCGGGCGCCGCTGGGCCTCATCGGCGAGCAACGCTACGAGGTTCCAGCGCTCGACGTTCCCACGGCGGATCAGCTCGGCACCCTCAGCGCCGCGGCGGCGTTCGAGTCAACTGCGGTTCGCCTGTTCGTCGATCGGGCGCGGCTCGTTCAGCCGGAATTTATCCTCGACGATGCGAACGCCCCGATCGTCGCCACGATCTGCCACCGGCTCGATGGGCTTGCGCTGGCGATCGAGCTGGCGGCGGCGCGGCTTCGCCTGCTCAGCCCGGCCGCACTGCTCGACCGGCTGGATGACCGGTTCCGCCTGCTCACCGGCGGTTCGCGCACCGGGCTTGCGCATCAGCAGACCCTGCGCGCCCTGATCGACTGGAGCCACGATCTGCTCGGCGAGGCCGAACGCATCGCGTTCCGCCGGCTCGCGGTGTTCGCCGGCAGCATCACCGTCGCGGCCGCCGAGGCGGTGATCGGCATGCCGCCGCTCGATCCCAACGACGGTCTCGATCTGATCTCCGCCCTGCTCGACCAATCATTGATCGCCCGCCTGCCGTTGTCCGGGCACGACGCCAGGGTGCGTCTGCTCGACTCCACCCGCGCCTATGCGCTGGAACGACTGGCGGCGGCGGGCGAGGTCGATGCGGCGTATCAGGGCTTGACCCGGTATTTGATCGGCGTGTTCAGCGAGGCCGAAGCCCGCTGGCCGACCTGCGAGACGGACGCCTGGCGCGCCACCTATCAACCCGACATCGACAATCTGCGCGCCGCACTCGCCTGGGCGTTCGGCCCGCAAGGCGATGCCCGCCTCGGTGTCGCGCTGCTGGCGCGCACGATGGAAGCCAACCGCGAGGGCCTGACCGGGCGCGAATACGAGCACTGGATGGCCCAGGCCGCCGCCGCGATCACGCCGGACACCCCGTTGGACCAGGTCGCGCGTATCCGCCTGTACGCATCGGGCGGCTACACGCTGGGGGATGCCCGCGATGTCGAGGGCTGCCGGACCGCCTTCATGATGTTCCGCTCGATCGATGATACCGTGCGCGCCTGCCGCGCCGCGATGGCGCTGGCCTGGGCGATCGCGCGGCCCGGCGATGTGATGCCGGCGCAGCCCTATATCGATTTCGTGACCGCCTCGATGCCCCGTCTGCCGCAGGACAAGCATCGCGGCATCGTTCTGCTCCGGTTGGCGACGCTCGCCTCCTACGCCGGCGATCAAACCAGGCCACGCCAGTTGTGGCAGGAGGCGATCAGCATCGCCGAGCGTTTCAACGACCCGGTCACCATCCGGCTGTCGGCGATCAATCTCGCGGATTTCGAGGCCTCGCTCGGCCATTACGATCAGGCGATCGCCGCAACGACCGATGTCGTGCAGACCTGCCGGGAAAGTGGCGATCACGCGCTGCTCGCGAGCGCTCTGACCAATCTCGTCACCTATGCGCTGCTGGTCGGGCAGATCGAAACCGCCCGTGCCGCCGGCCGCGAGGCGATTTCGCTGCTGCTGGATCAGAGCGACGACGTGTTTCTCGCGATCTGCTGCGAAAGCATGGCCTGTCTTGCGGCATTGTGCGGCCAGAGCGAGCGCGCGGTCACGATCGCCACGTGCACCGACGCGTTTTTCACGGCACGCGGCATGGTGCGTGATGTCGCGGAACAGGCGGTTTGGCACGCGTTGACCGAGCGTCTCGGTCACGGCATCGCGACCCGACCCGACCCGCCCGCCAGTTTGCGCGACATCGCGGCCCTGGCATGCCTGGTCTGATCGGCACCCTGCCCCACGCGCCCCCTTGCGCTCGATCGATGATATCCCTGTGCGAGCGGATCGGATTGTGGCAAAGCACCAAGGTATGGATCAACGTGAGATTGTGTCGGACGCCATGGCCGCGGCAGACAGAGTGCCGGTTCTGACATCGCCGGGTCTGGTCTCGATTGTCGTGCCGTTTCACAACGAGGCGGCGAACGTCACGGTACTGCACGAGCGCCTCGGCGCCGTGCTCGATGATGCCGGTGAGTCGTGGGAGTTGGTCTGCGTCAACGATGGCAGCCGCGACGATACGCTGGCCCGGCTGGTCGCCCTCGCGGCGCGTGATCCGCGGGTGCGGGTGATCGATCTGTCGCGCAATTTCGGCAAGGAGGCGGCGTTGACGGCCGGGCTGGATTTCGCACGGGGCGATGCGGTCATTCCGCTCGATGCCGATCTGCAGGACCCGCCGGAGGTGATTCCGGCGCTGATCGCGAAATGGCGCGAGGGCTATGAGGTCGTCAACGCCGTGCGCAAGTCACGCGAGGGCGATGGGCCGGTCAAGCGGGCCACGGCGCATGCGTTCTACCGGGTGATCAACCGGATGAGTCAGGTCGATATTCCCGCCGATACCGGTGATTTCCGGCTGATGTCGCGCCCGGCGGTCGAGGCGCTCCGGCGCCTGCCGGAGCGGCGGCGGTTCATGAAAGGGTTATTTGCCTGGGTCGGGTTTCGGACCGCGACCATCTTCTACGATCGCGCGCCCCGCCATGCCGGCACGACCACCTGGAACTACTGGAAGCTGTGGAATTTCGCGATCGAGGGGATCACGTCGTTTTCCAGCGCGCCGTTGCGGCTTGCCTCGTATCTGGGGTTCAGTATTTCGATCCTTGCGTTCATCTACGCGGCGATCACGATTTTCAACAAGCTTGTCTATGGCAATCCGGTCAAGGGGTATCCGTCGCTCCTGGTCGCGGTGCTGTTTCTCGGTGGCGTTCAACTCCTCGCCCTCGGCGTGATCGGCGAATACCTGGGCCGGCTGTATGAGGAGAGCAAGCAGCGCCCGATCTATCTGGTGCGGGCGGTGTGGGAGGGGCAGGATCAACCGGCGCCGGTCAGGCACTGACCCTTGCTGCGCAATCAGGCACTGACCCTTGCCGCGAGGGCGGGTCATGCCGCCGCGGCGAAACGCTGGATCCGCTCGGCCATGGCGGCGACGCCATTGCCCCGGTTGCCCGATAGCGCGCCGATCAGGCCCCACTCCTTGAGGAAGCTCGCCGGCGTCGCGCGAATTTCATCCGGCGTGCGCCCGGAATAGACCTCGAGCAGCAGGGCAACCAGGCCGGCGACGATCGCGGCATCCGACGCGCCGGCGAAATAGAGTTTCCGCTCATGGCGTATCGGTTCAAGCCAGACCCGGCTCTGGCAACCCGGCACCAGCCGATCCTCGGTCTTGAGGGCATCAGGATAGGGCGGCAGGCATTGGCCGCGTTCGATGATGAACTGGTAGCGATCCATCCAGTCGTCGAACAGGAACAATTCATCGTGCAGATGCGCGATGGCTTCGGCGGCGCTGGGCTGATCGGGGATCACGAAGGGGCTGTCGATCATCCGGCGCGAACCAGGCGGTGCTGCTTGCGGCCGGCGGAGAGTTTCGCGACGCCATCGATCAGGTCGGCGAGTGAGATGGTCTGGGCTTCGTCGGTGATCGGGGCGTCGTTCAGCCGCGCGCCACCGCCGCGGATCAGGCGGCGGGCTTCGCCGTTGCTGGTGGCGAGGCCGGTGCGGACGAACAGGGCGATGGCCGGCACGCCCGCGGTCAGTTCGGCGTGGGGGATGTCGATTCCCGGCAGGTCGATGGCGGCCTCGCCGGTCTCGAAGGTGCGCCGTGCGGTTTCAGCGGCGGCTTCGGCGGCGGCGCGGCCATGGCAGAGCGTGGTGGCCTCGGTGGCGAGGATTTTTTTCGCCTCGTTGATCTCGGCGCCGCCGAGGGTTTCGAGCCGGGCGATCTCGTCGAGCCTCAGATCGGTGAACAGGCGCAGGAAGCGACCGACATCGGCATCCTCGGTGTTGCGCCAGAACTGCCAGTAGTCGAAGGGGGATCGTTTTTCGGCGGAGAGCCAGACGGCGCCGGCGGCGGTCTTGCCCATTTTGACGCCGGAGGCGGTGGCGAGCAGCGGGGCGGTCAGACCGAAGACCTGCCTGGTCTCGGTGCGACGGACGAGGTCGATTCCCTGGACGATGTTGCCCCATTGATCCGATCCGCCCATCTGCAGGGTCACACCGTAACGGCGGTTGAGTTCGCGGAAGTCAAACGCCTGCAGGATCGAGTAGTTGAATTCGAGGAAGGTCAGCCCCTGCTCCCGTTCGAGCCGGTTTCGGACGGAGTCAAACGAGAGCATGCGATTGACACTGAAATGGACCCCGACCTCACGCAAGAGATCGATATAGCCGAGCCTGTCGAGCCATTCCGCGTTGTTAACCAGGATGGCATCGTTGCCGCCTTGGCCGAAGCTCATGAAGGTTTCGATGTTGCGCTTGATCGCGGCGAGGTTGATCGCAATCTGCGCGTCCGTCAGCAGTTGACGCGCCTCCTCGCGGAACGAGGGATCGCCGATCCGCGTCGTGCCGCCACCGAGCACGGCCACCGGTCTGTGACCATATTTCTGCAGGAGGCGCAGCATCATGATCTGCGTCATGTGACCCACATGCAGGCTGTCCGCCGTACAATCGAAGCCGATATAGCCGGCGATCGGTGCGGCGCGCATCGCTTCGCGCAGACCCTCAAGATCGGTGCACTGGAAGATGAAGCCGCGCGCTTCGGCTTCGCGCAGGAAGTCGCTGGTGTCGCTCATGATGGAAATCCGCCGGTTTCAGACCATTGCGGGGTAGCACGCGGGGGCGGTGGTGCCAATTCCGTCGAGTCGCTTCCAGGCGCGGGCGGCGGCGAGGATGAGGATCAGGGGGGTGAGTTCCAGGTGAAGCGTGATGGCGATGACGGGGCAGAGTGCCGGCCACATCCACATCAGGACGTCGGCGATTTCGAGGCGCTGGCGCTCCCAGGCGAGCCAGGCGACCATGATCGAGAATCCGGCCATGTCGGTCGTGTAGCCATAGGGGGTGACGAGGAGGGTGAGCGTGACGGTCAACGCGATCAGGGCGGTTCGATCACTGGTCGGGCGACGCCAGGCCTGAAAACACAGGACGATCGCGGCCAGCGCGCTGATGGTCTGGGTTACCCAGGCCGCGGTGACGGAGCCGCCGAGACTGCGGAGCATCCAGAAGACGGAGGCGCCTTTCTGCTCATACAACGTGGGGAACGGCGCCACGAGAATCCGGTGGGAAGCCTTCATGCCGTAATGCAGGAAGGCTGGCCAGATCGACCATCCCCAGATCAGCGTGGTCGCGATGCAGAGGAGAGCGATCATGATCGCGCCGGTCACGATCGGGCGGTATCGGCGGCGGGCCAGGAGGGTGACCGGGGCGAGAAGCCCGGCTTGCGGCTTGAGAATGATCGCGCCGAGGATGGCTCCCGACAGGGACGGCTCGGTTTCGATGAGGGCAAGACCGGCGATGAACATGGCGCCGGTCAGCAAGCCGAGCTGGCCCACCAGCATGTTATAAAGTCCTGCTGTGCTGAGCAGGCCCGTGACGATGATGATCCATGGGACATGAGCGCGCCGCAGGAGGGCGATGGCGCTGCCGGTCAGGGCGAGGGTCCAGATCAGGAAACCGCCCATGAAGCCGAA
>NZ_JBMFGY010000160.1:0-5795 GCF_049977125.1 Acidiphilium sp.
AGGTCTTTACACACTACACGCGATAACACCTATTATCGCGCGTAGTGGAATTATTCGGGGGGCTATCGGGGGAAAGGGCATCAAGCGATCGCCCAGAGATCTTCCTGATGAACGAGTTGGCGCAGAAGGAGCAGAACTTTCGCGCCGGAATCGGCATGATTGTCGGCGAAAATGTCTTTGAACAGCGCTACCGCGAGTGGATCAGGTGACGTCGCGGATGGATCACCAACGAATGCCATCGACCATTCGGTAAAGTCGCGTTCGACGGCAGGACCGAATTCAAGTACCGTTACGTCTGAATGCCGCGGATCGATCTGTATCCTCTCGAAACAGCGTTCGACCGCCTCACGTTCCCCTTCGAGGGTTTGTGCGAAGCAGTTATTGGCAAACAGCAGCGCGCCGGTGAGGCCGGCAGGCCGGTTGTTGCGACGGGAAGTGGCGAGGATCGACTGTAACTCAGCTGTGATCGTTTCGGGCGAGCCGATGAGTTCGCACCGACTGCAATAGACCGCGCGGTAAAAATTATTTTTCATGATCATGACCTCTCAGGCGTCGGCTCCCTGCCGGTGCCACGGGTTCGGGGTTAGGTGCGGATGCGATTGGCGACTGTGGCGAAAACAAAGCGGACACCATATCGGATGGCACCGGATGGCTGATCAGGTATCCCTGCATCTGGTGACCGCCGCTGGTTTCCACGAAATCGGCCTGGGCGTCGGTTTCGATGCCTTCCACCGTAACCGTCATGCCAAGATTCGAGCCGAGGGCGGCGATGGCGCGCACAACTTCACGGCCGCTGCCACCCTTTCCATCGATCTGGCTGACGAAGGAGCGATCGATTTTTACCTTATCGAAGGGAAAGCTGCGCAGTTGGCTGAGCGAGGAATAGCCGGTCCCGAAATCGTCCATGGCGATGCTGACACCGAGGGCGCGCAGGGCGTGCAGGGTCTCCAGCGTTTCCGCATTGTTGTGCATCAGGACGCTTTCGGTGATTTCGATTTCGAGCCGGCTTCCTGGCAGTCCACTCGTGGTCAGTGCATCGGCGACGGCGCAGATCAGCCGTTTGCTGTCGCTGAACTGCATGGGTGAGACGTTGACCGCGACCCGGACGTCGGCGGGCCAGGTTGCTGCGGTGCGGCAGGCGTGGCGCAGGACCCACTCTCCGATCGGGACGATCAGGCCAAGTTCCTCGGCGAGCGGGATGAACTCTGCCGGCGAGACTATGCCGCGGGACGGGTGCTGCCAGCGTAGCAGCGCCTCGAACTCGGTGACGCGACCGGAGGCAATATCGACCAAGGGCTGATAATAAAGAGCGAATTGGTTGAGTGCCGTAGCGCGCCGCAAATCCGTCTCAAGCGCGAGACGGGCCTGAGCGCGCGCATTCAATTCGGATTTGAAAAAGCGGATACAGTGGCGCCCGGCGGCTTTCGCGTCGTACAGGGCGAGATCGGCATGACGCATCAAGGTACTTGGATCATTCGCATCGGACGGAGCAACGGCAATGCCGATGCTGGCGCCGATGTTGGCAAGATGGCCTTCGACCAGATACGGTCTACTGAGGAGATCGATCAACCGCTTACCCAGAGCATCGATGCCATCTAGGTGCTGGAGCAAGACCGCAAACTCATCGCCTCCCAGTCGGACCACCACATCCTCCTGGCTTAAGCAGGCGCGCAGACGCTGACCGACCAGGCGGAGCAGTGCATCGCCGACCGGGTGGCCGAGCGTGTCGTTGACCTGCTTGAAGCGGTCGAGGTCGATCATCAGAAGTGCGGCAGACGCATTCGGTTTCGTGAAGATGGCGGCCAACGCCGCCTGGAACACACGCCGGTTGCCGAGACCGGTGAGGGGATCATGCAACGACGATTCCCCCGCCGCGCGGGAGGCAGGAACCCACAATAGTAGACGACCCAAGGCAAGCCTTCGGATTCGGATAACGATGTCGCCAAACACAAGCCGCGCTTCACCGCCAGCGAGATCCGAAGCGCTCATCGCGCTACAGCGATCAAGGACCGTCGTGCGCGCATCGGCATCGAGCGCTGAAGAATGCGCGATCAGTTTTGTGAGGGGATAACCACGACTCGGCAGCGCGCCCTGATGACCGAGCCGGATTGTCGCTGGGATGTTGCAGAGCATGACACACAGCCGGGCATCGAGCAGGATCGCACCATCCTCAATGACGAGGAAGCTTTCCCGCAAGGCGGCAGCCTGGTCGGATGTGGTCGTTCGAACGACCGACCGGGCGATGTGCTGGTCGTCAGTCTGGATCGGCGGTTGGGACGAAATCTGGTTCATTACTCGGTCATATCAATGAGACCACCTACATCGCATTCGAACCCTTAACGAACCACTAATCGCGCTAATGATTATTTATACATCTGCCATGGCGAGACCAATTCGAGACCACCCCCCTGCCGTGTCGCGCATTCCGTTGATCGCGATCATGATGTTCACCATGCCTGAGGCTGGCGTTTTCGAAGGGCGTTTTCAAGTTTCATAGCGAACACCACCAGGCGGCCCGATGGAATTGGGTGGCTGGATAGTACTTTTGCGACGGGCGCTGACGGTGATCGATCGTACGCTGATCGAGGTTAGGCGGCAGGATGGTTGGGGCGTGGTGCAGATTGCGGCAAGCTGGGACCGCGTCGAGCGGATCATCGCGCGCGTCGAGGCTGGACCGCCGCGTACCCTGTATCAAAACATCTACAGCGCGCGCGGCCAGCTGAGATTTACATCAAGGCGTGGAAGGCCCATCTCGCGGCCGACCGCACCTCGTGCTCGCGGGCTCGTCGGAAACGCAAAATACGGCGTCGCTTGCACCAATCTGAAAATCTGGCATATCAATCCAGTCCTTGCGGCGTAGATCGCATACTGGAGGAAACAGTGAGTATTACCGCCGCCAGTGGTATGGAGAGCGTATTCTCGCTAGAAGCAACTCAACTCAAATTCGGGGTTGGTGCTGCCGATGAACTCGGTTGGGAACTTTCCCGGCTTGGTATGGGACGTGTCATTCTAGTCGCTGATCCCATACTCCACGAGTTCGACCTGATCGAACGCATTGAAAAAGTTCTCGCTGATGCCGGCATCCAATATCACCGGTTTGAGGATATCAGCGTCGAACCGACAATCGAGAGTTTCACCCGCGCTGCCGCCTTTGCTTCCGCGCATCCTGCGGATGGCTTCGTCGCCCTCGGCGGTGGTTCCACCATCGACACTGCCAAGGTTGCCAATCTGATCAGTACGCATGGAGGTGCGGTGATCGATTACGTCAATCCTCCAATTGGTGGTGGCCGCAAGCCGCCCTCTCCGCTTCGTCCGCTGATCGCGCTACCGACAACCTCAGGTTCTGGGTCCGAGGCCACGACGGTGGCCGTACTCGACATACCTGAACTGAAATTGAAAACTGGGATATCACACCGCTACATGCGGCCCACAGTCGCTATCGTCGACCCGTCGTTGGCCCGCACGACGCCGAGTGGCGTCACCGCGTCAGCCGGTCTTGATGTGATTTGCCACGCGGTTGAAAGCTATATCTCGAAGCCGTTCAATCAGCGCCCGAAGGCTGCCAGCCCGGATGATCGGCCACCCTATCAGGGTTCCAACCCGGTCGCCGACATCTGGTCACTGCAGGCGATCGAATTCGGTGGCAAATTTCTCGCTCGCGCGGTAGCCGACGGCGATGATCTCGAGGCGCGCGGCACCATGATGCTCGGTGCCACTATGGCCGGGATCGGTTTCGGCACCGCAGGCGTTCATATCCCGCACGCCTGCGCTTATCCGATCGCAGGGCTAAAACATGTCTATCACGCGCCCGGATACGCACGAAACCACGCCTTTGTGCCGCACGGATTCTCGGTCATCGTGACCTCTCCCGCCGCGTTTCGCTACACCTATGATGCGGCGCCTGAAAAGCATATCCGCGCTGCCGAGTTGTTGCGTGGCCATTCGATAATCGATCCCAACTCAGAATCGCTGCCGCACGCCCTGATCGATTTAATGAAAGCGGTCGGCGCGCCATCCGGCATCGCGGAGCTCGGCTACACCGAGACTGACATCCCAGTCATCATCGAGGGAGCCTTGAAGCAGCAAAGACTGCTCAGCGGCGCGCCCAAGCCGGTCGACGCGGCGGTGCTCGATACCATCCTTCGCCAGTCAATCCACAATTGGTAAGCATCTAGCCTCCGGAGACATCAATGTCGGACATTCGCCTCTACATGTTCAGCTGCGGTACGTTGAAGACGATCACCGCTTCGATCAAGATGAATCAGGGCAATGAGCCCTATGAGATCCCGGTGCCGTGGTTTCTGATCACCCATCCGAAGGGCAACGTTGTGATTGATGGGGGCAACGCAGCGGAGGTCGCCACCAATCCCCGCGGCCATTGGGGTGACGTCTGCGACGTTTATGAACCCGTCATGCGCGAGGACGAAGCCTGCCTGCCGCAACTCGCCTCACTTGGTATTGATCCGGCCAGTGTGCGTTATGTCCTGCAATCGCATTTACACCTTGACCACACTGGCGCGATCGGGAGGTTCTCCAACGCTACCCATCTCGTCCAGCGCGCCGAATACGAATATGCTTTCACGCCTGATTGGTTTGCAGCCGGGGGTTACATTCGTCCGGATTTCGACCGACCTGGCCTCAAGTGGCACTTTCTCGATGGCAAATTCGACGATCATTATGATCTCTATGGCGATGGCGTCATTCGAACCATCTTCACGCCCGGTCATGCCCCTGGTCATCAGTCATTCCTGATCACTCTCCCGCGATCTGGACCGATGTTGCTAACAATTGATGCGGCTTACACGACCGATCATTGGGATGAAAAAGCACTGCCAGGCTTCCTGGCCAGCACGGTCGATACTGTCCGATCAGTTCGTAAACTCCGAGCGCTGGCTGAAAAAACTGGTGCAGCGGTGGTAACGGGTCACGATCCAGTTGCGTGGCCAACCTTCAAACATGCGCCTGAATTTTATGATTGATTGATACAGGCCCTGCGGATCGGAGGGAAATCGCTGGAGGGGCATTGTCAGGTAGACGAGGGTATCGCGTGTCCGTAGTGATTTCGCATGATCGACATGAGCTCGATATTATCTTTGACGGCGTATCGCTTTCCCCGATTTGGGGTGGGGTAACCTGGCGTCTGGCAATTTGTCTGTGTTCAGCAGGGTCGCGTTCATGGGCTCAAGCTGTTGTTGTAATGCCGGGCGCGAATTCGAATTTCTCACCGGCTTCCTGTCCAGCGGTGTAGGCATCACGAATGACGCGTTTGCCCGTAGCGTGGGACCTTTGACTTAGATGGAGCCCAAGCTTGGACATTTCTTCCTTGCCTATCCGGTTGCCACCCACAGAACCTAAATATAGGGCCAAGAGACGCCATTTTTCTCAATTCGGCACTACATGTTGGGGTTGTGGGTAGTAACCGGATAGGCAAGATTTCTTCTTCGATCATGGCCGATTTGACAGGAACCAGATCTCGGCCGGACGCGCTACGGATGGTCTCGTCACGGGCGAGGCGCATCGCACCGAGCTTGGCGGAAATACCGCGGGAAAGCCCGATCTGAAACGAGTTGGTTGCTGACCTGCGATCCCCTTTCATCTCTTCGTACAGGTCGCTCCGGCGGAAAACGGCGGTCTCCGTATCGAAGGCGCGCTCGACCATCTCATAAAGGTATTGTGCAGCCGTGACGTCGCTGCGAAGACCGAAGAAGATGTAGCGCAGCGGTGTGCCGCGCGACAAACAACCTGAGAATCGTATCCTGGTGCGTATTCCGACGAAGCCGGCCATGCATTCCGAT
>NZ_JBMFGY010000161.1:0-5647 GCF_049977125.1 Acidiphilium sp.
CCTCCGCCTGCCTGGTCATCCGCGCATAACGGGGCAGTGCGGCACTCCGCCATTCCGCTGTCCCACCCTCGGGCTTTGGTATCCGACCCCGCGGCACCGTGATGTCGAGCGGCCCAAACGAACCGAGGATTTGCCGATGACGGACACCATGGCGATACCCGCTGGCCCCTTCGCCACCCCGCCGGTACCGCTTCCGTCCAAGTGCTGCCGTCAGCTCTTCCTCGAGCATCGTTTCAATGAACCCGCGGATCCGGTCCCGTACACCTGTCTCGATCGGGTCAAACCATGCCGCCCCGTCAAACAGGCTGGCTTCCGGCTTCGCTGTGCTATTCTGCTCCATGGCGTGATCTCCATCGGCGCGCAAACGCCGAGTCTGGTGGTTGAACTCACCCGGAGATTACGCCACCCAGAATTTCCACACACTTCACGACGCTACCAACAACGGACAGATGGGGAGTCCTTACGGTGTCGGCCACGAAATTAATCAAAGGCTGGGCGAGGCGCTCAAGGACAAGGGCAACGTAATTGTGGTCACGGGCGTTCCGTACAACAGGGTAAACGAGGTTCGCAAAGACGGTACGGAGTCCGGCCGGAAAAAACATCCCGGCATCAACGCGGTCAATCGCCACGGCCTGTGGGATTCCGCGACCGCGGAAGGGAACGTCGCCTCAGGGCGCGCGCCTGCTGATGTGCAATATTCTGGCCTTCTACCGTTCCCCGACTGATCGAATTTCTGGACGATCTTCATCGGGAGGTTTCACGCGAGGTCACCATTGCTTTCGGGATGATGGGACGACCCGAGGCACGAGCATCGCTAATACGTTGGTGAAGGACGAACCCTTGGCCGCGAGCGAAGCCCTCCACGTTGTCGGATGGCGGAAACCGGCGCTGCGACGTGATCTGGGCATCACGCTCCACCCGCTTGATGAGGATCCATTGAAAGTGCCGGCGGGTATGGCATCCTGGGAGCCATGGCCGGCGCATCTGGCGGCAGAACGGTTCGAGGAGACGTTGCATGACCTGATCCGTGCCCGGCAGGAAATTGTTCCGGCGCCGGACCATATCGGTTATGATCGAGCCGCAACAGCGGAGTAGGGCGATGGGCGACTATTTCAGAAACCTTCTGGCGGTCATGATGCTCGGAGCTGCATTCGGCTATATATTCGCCCCGCAGATCGATAAGGTGAAACCCGCCTTGTTGGCATGGAAAGCTAGACGGGCGCGCAGAAAACGTGGCGGCGTACGCTGGTAGGATGAAACAGCCATACCATTGCTGACCTGATCACGGCGGAACGACGTTGGTGCACGATGGGCTAACTGTGTCCGTCACTTTTATATCGCTTGCTTTGATGGCAGCGGTCGAAAACTCTTGGTTGGAATAGAAGTTTTAGGGATAATTGATGTTTTTGCGCCCAAAAATGCCGACGATAGATGTTACCAAATTACAATCCTCAGTCTATTCGTGCACCAACGCCCCCGGTACCTCTCCGGAATATCACAGGACCATGGCATGGTTAAACACAACCTCTAGTTTATTCATGCACCATCGCCGCTCAATGTTATCTCGAAAACGAACGCCCGAAAGGGTACCGAGGTTTCACCAATGAACGTCAGCACGCCAATACCGAGGCCTGTCGTAGCAGGGACGGTTCATTCCGAATTTTGGGATATCCCGCTCCAGTTGACCCCCTCTGGGCACCTTGGGTTCGTGGCGAATGCTCACAATGGACCTGCTCACATCCCGACTGAGATCTTTGAGGCCTTCGAACGCGGAACCGGAAATGGGCTACTTTGGCTTGGCACCGCAACGATGGGCCAATCTCTACCTCCAGTGCTCGGTTGGTGGCGCGCCTTCGCCCATCAATACATCGCGGCAATCCGCCTCCAATCGGCAGGGCGAGAGACCGATCTACTCTTCTCAGAACTACCTGAAGTGGAACAGCCAGACGCTGCCGAACTCGCTCGCCTCGTGTTGGCCGCACCCATCATGATTGGAGCGGAGTATATCACAGCTTCCTTGCTCCGAGATCTGTGGGTAGCTATCGGGCTCGCTCTTCGCGACACGCTGAGGTTACAAAAAAGCGGACTAAATGCCTACCTCCATGCGCTTAACCCAGCTTGGAGCCAGTTAGGCAGGGTCCATTTTAATCTTGCCGAAAACAGACGCGATCCAGATAACCCCTTTGCTTTCATGGCAACCTACACCACGCGTCTATCAGCGCAGTCGAAAGCACAACATTTGCCTCTCGGGCAGGCGCTCCGCGACTACGCCGGTCAGGCCAATCGTGAGAAGCTCTTGTCACTCCTGATGCCGGTCCAGCGCGCTGCAGAGCGTTGTGCATGGTTGCGGCCGTTGATCGAGCACGGCGAGATCTATCATCCCCTACGCTGGAAGCCGGCGGAGGCCGCACAGTTGTTGGCGAGCGCCGACGACCTCGAACTGACCGGGATCCTGCTCCGCATGCCGGCAAATTGGCACGCCAATCGTCCACCTCGCCCGCGAATTACTGCCACGATCGGCAGCCGGGAACCATCCACGTTGGGTCTCGGCGGCCTGCTCGATTTTCAGATGGATGTAACGCTGGACGGCGAAGCACTCACGTTGAGCGAAATCACGCAATTGCTAGCCGGAACGGATCAGTTGGTTCTGTTGCGGGGTAAATGGGTCGAAGTCGATCATGATCGCCTCAAGAAGGCCAGGGCAAAATTCGAGGCCGCGGAAGCTCTTGCAGCCGATAGGGGCCTTAGTTTCACCGACGCTATGCGGCTGCTGGCGGGTATGGATGATCAGGACGTTGCTGATCAAGCGGTGACCCGCGATTGGGCGGATGTCATGGCTGGCCCCTGGTTGTCGGAAACTCTCCGCGCGCTGCGTGCTCCGGCGGCCGATGATGTCGGTGTCGTGCCGGGTCTTTGCGGAACCCTGCGCCCGTATCAACAGGAAGGCGTTTCCTGGTTACGGCTGTTGACCGGGCTCGGATTGGGAGCCTGCCTCGCCGACGACATGGGGCTGGGTAAAACGATCCAGGTCATCTCTCTGCTGCTCGGTCGCAAAGCGGAGATGTCCGTACCAAAGGCCAGCATTCTCGTGGTTCCGGCCTCATTACTCTCAAACTGGGCCAGCGAAATCACACGATTCGCACCCTCCTTGTCCGTTGCGACCGTCCATCCGTCCGCAATGACGGCAGCTGACATGAAATCTTTCGACCAACATCAGACAACGCGCCATGACGTCATAATGACCACATATGCCACGTTGATGCGCTTGCCGGCGCTGATTTCCGCGAAATGGCGATACGCGATTCTTGACGAGGCGCAGGCAATCAAAAATCCGGCGGCTAAGCAAACAAAGGCGGTAAAGTCGCTCCACGCCGAGGCGCGTATCGCACTGACCGGTACCCCTGTAGAAAATTCGTTGGGTGACCTCTGGTCGATCTTCGACTTCATTAATCCCGGCCTGCTCGGTACCGGCAAACGGTTTAGTACCTATATCAAGGGACTGCCAGATCGTGCAGACAATCCGTATGGCCCACTGCGCAATCTTGTGCGCCCCTACATCCTACGTCGGATGAAGACCGATAAAGCAATCATTGCCGATCTGCCCGACAAAACCGAAGTCACAGCCCACTGCCTGTTGAGTCGCAAACAAGCGGCCCTCTACGCCGAAGCCGTTGAAGATCTGGCCCGTAGTCTGGAAGACGCCGAGGGCATTCAACGGCGTGGCCTTATTCTCGCCTCCTTGATGCGACTCAAGCAGATCTGTAATCATCCGTCGCAGTGGCTTAGTGATCACCGCTGGAATGGCGAGGAGAGTGGTAAATTCATCCGACTCCGCGAGATTGCCGAGGAGATCGCAGCCCGGCAGGAGAAAGTGCTTGTCTTCACTCAGTTTCGTGAAATGACCGCCCCCCTGGCGGCTCATCTAGCCGGGATCTTCGGGCGTGACGGTCTAATTCTGCACGGAGGCACGCCTGTTCGTCAGCGCAAATCTCTGGTCACGCGGTTTCAGGAAGACGAGACGATTCCGTTCTTCGTATTGTCTCTCAAGGCTGGAGGTGTCGGACTGACCTTGACCGCTGCCTCCCATGTCATTCATTTTGACCGCTGGTGGAACCCGGCGGTTGAAAACCAGGCCACAGATCGGGCATTCCGGATTGGCCAGAAATCAAATGTTCTGGTTCATAAATTCGTCTGTCAGGGAACGGTTGAGGAAAAAATCGATGCCTTGATTGAATCTAAGCGGATCCTATCAACCGAGCTCCTACCAGGTGCGGATGAAATTAACGTCACAGCTCTGAGCAACGACGCCCTACTTGATCTTGTGTCGCTTGATCTTGCATCTGTAGCGAAGGAATAGCGGAATGTCATGGTACTCGCGGAGCTGGGCACCCTACGTTTCCGTCGAGCAAAGACGGCGCAACGCTGAACGTGAAGTCGCGCGGAGGATGAAGGCCGGCCACGCGGTTGCACCTGTTCGCATCACCGGGCGCAGCATCACGACCACGGTTTGGGGCAACGCGTGGTGCGATAACCTCGAATCCTATCAGGACTACGCCAACCGGATCGACCGCGGACGGAGTTATGTGCGGAGCGGCGCGGTAATCGATCTCAAAATAGCACCACGAACAATCGAGGCGCTGGTCAGCGGGTCTGCCATCTATCACGTCACGATTTCGATCAGCGGAGTCTCCAACCTCAAATGGAAATCGATCTGTACAGACTGCGCCGGCCAGATCGATTCCTTGATCACACTGCTTCAGGGACGGTTGTCCGCGCCGGTAATGGAGCGGCTATGCCGGCAAGACCAAGGTTTGTTTCCAAAACCCTCCGAAATTCGCTTTAAATGCTCCTGTCCTGATCATGCGGTGATGTGCAAGCACATCGCGGCTGTACTGTACGGTGTCGGTGCTCGCCTCGATGCTCAGCCGGAACTGCTATTCCAACTACGCGATGTCCAAGCAGCCAGCCTCATAGCGAATGCGGGCACCTCGTTGCCCGACAGCCAAAATCACCCAACTTCGGAGCGGATTCTGAACGACGACGATGTCGCAACCTTGTTCGGCATCGATATAGCAGACGACGCAATTTCGGACAGATCAACACTCAAACCGCCGCGCCGTCCTTCTACTAAACAGCCACAAACACCTGTGCGGGAGAAACAACCCCAAGTAGCGACAGAGGGACCTCAGCAGCGGAGAAGATCTGTGAAAACGACGCCATCAGCCTCACAGAAAAAATCAAATAACGTATCCAATACGGTGTCAAATCTAGCGACGAACGTTCGGTCGCAGAAGGAAGATAAACCGATCCGGTGGTGGCTTCCCACGAAAACGCCGAAGAATTCAAAGACAAAATCGTGATCCCCAAATCAAATATCAAACCGTGCCGCATTCTCCCCGCGCCATATTTTGGGGTGGCCATGAGGTCCTCCATTTATGGATTGCACATCCGATATGGTTCGCCGCGTGCATCGCTGCCAAGATCTTTCTCAGCGTGATACTCGCAACCAGCCTTCAACTCTTGCGGATCGCATCCTTTGCCGCCAGGGAGCTGTGATCCCAGAGCTTTGTATGACTACCGCTGCCCAATGACCCCGGCAAACGGTGGGTCCTCGCCATGCTCATTCGCGCGGCTGATGCCGCGCTTC
>NZ_JBMFGY010000162.1:0-5640 GCF_049977125.1 Acidiphilium sp.
CAAGCTGGACCGTGGTCAATGCCGGCGTGATCGTCGACACCACGACCGGCGATGGCGTGAAGCTCGCCGGTATCGGCACGCTGACCAACCAGAGTGGCGGCTACATCGCCGGTTACAATGGTGCCTATGTGAACACCGGAACCGTGAATAACGCGGGCACCATGGCCGGTGTGTTCAACGGCGCGGAGGTGATTTTCGGCGCGGTGAACAACCAGTCCGACGGCACGTTGAGCGGATTTTTCGGTACCTACGTCTATAACGGCACGATCATCAACGCCGGCACGATCGCAAGCACCAACGGCACCGCCGGCATCGCGGCCATCACCGGCGGGTTCCGTGGCACGGTGATCGACGATCCGGGCGCGGTGTTCATCGGGCATGTCGAGGGCGGCACCGAAACCTCGGGCATCAGCCTGCTGACGCTGGGTTCGGGATCAACCGAGGGAACGCTGACGGGTTATGGCACCCAGTTTACCAATTTCCGAACGCTCGAAATCGCCAGCGGCGCGACCTGGGACATTGCCGGCACCACCACCATCGCCGGCACGCTGATCAATGACGGCACGATCATCGAGACCGCCGCCGATACGCTCGATGTCACCGGCACGCTCGAAGGCACCGGCACCATCATGTTCGACCCCACCACCGGCATCTTCGACGGCCCGGTCGGTGCGGGCCAGGTGATCGATTTCAGCGGCGCCGGCAGCACCATCGTGCTCGGCGATCCGACGCAATTCGCCGGCACGCTCAGCGGCTTCGCCGCCGGCGATGTCCTCACCCTGCCCAGCCTTGCCGTAAGTGCGATCAGCAGCGAAACTTTCGGAAACGGCACGCTGACTCTGACCGGCAGTTTCGGCGTGATCGATCTCGCCTTCGCCAATTCACCCGCTCTGACCACCGGCACTCTCACGCCGGTCGATAACGGCAATGGTGGGATCAGTTTCGATGCGCCCTGCTTCGCCGCCGGGACCGCGATCGCCACGGCGCGGGGCGCGGTTGCGGTCGAGGCGTTGCGGATCGGCGATCTGGCGCGTCTGGCCGGGGGCGGCTTCGCGCCGATCGTCTGGCTCGGGCGGCGCACCACCCATCCGGCGCGCCATCCGCGACCGGAAGCGGTCAATCCGGTGATGATCCTCGCCGGCGCCCTGGCCGATGGCGTCCCGTCACGCGACCTGATGCTATCGCCCGATCACGCGCTGTGGCTCGATGGCGTGCTGATCCCGGCCAAGGCGCTGGTCAACGGCGTGACGATCCGCCAGATCGCCGTCGAGACGATCACCTACCATCATATCGAACTGCCATCCCACGCGGCGCTTCTCGCCGAGGGCGTTCCGGCGGAATCCTACCTGGCCAGCGGCAATCGGTCGCAATTCGACAACGGCGGCGGCGCCGTCGCGCTGCACCCGGATTTCGCCCAGGCGTTCCGCGCGGCGGCGGGATTTGCCCGCTTCGTCGAAACCGGGAAGGTGGTCGAGGCGGTGCGGGCGCGCTTGCTCGCGCGAGCGGCGCCGGTATTGACCGATGAGCCGGCATTGCGGCTGATCGACACGCCCGAAGGTGTGACAATCGTCTCGCGCCGCTTCATCCCGGCCGAGGTCGCCGCCGATCCGCGTGACCGGCGGTGCCTCGGCGTCAAGATCGCGGCGCTCGCCATCGCCGGTCGCGCCGTGGCACTCGACCATGCCGCGCTGGTCGCGGGGTGGCACGAGGCTGAGGCGGATGGCCGCTGGACCGATGGCGCGGCGCTGATTCCGCGCCTCCTGCTCGAAGGGGCATCGGCCGCGTCGGTCACGATCACGCTGTCCGGCGCCGGGCGCTACCGGATCGCCGCGTGAAACGACTTGCGTGGCCGTGCTGAACTTGGTTTGATCGGGAATGGACAGTCGCCCCACGATCCGGTTTTCCGACATCACCGCCGCAACCCCGACCCATGAGTCCCTGGCGCGCGACTACACCGCGATCAACGCGCTGTTCGATGACGGCGAGATCGCCGAGGCCGCGTCCCGGTTCGATCAGGTCAGGCGCGCGATCAACACCTGGTCGGCGCTGACCGATCTGCGGTTTCAGCAGAATACGGCCGATGCGGCCGCGCAGGCCGCGCTCGACTATCGCGATGCGTTTCTGCCGGTGGCGCAGAATTACGAAACCGCGCTCAAGCAGCGCATGTTGGGGCATGACGATCGCACCGCGGTGATCAACGCGGTCGGCGCGCATGCCGTGGCGCTGTGGGAACTCGATGTCGGGGTGTTCAGCCCGGAGATCGAGGCTGATCTGGAACAGGAGGCCAAGCTCGCGGCCCGCTACACCGCATTGACCGCCTCGGTTCAGATCGAGATCGACGGCAGGATTGTCAATTACGAGGGCATGGCGCCGTACCGCGAGCATATCGACCGCGCCGTGCGCCATGCGGCCGAGCAGAAGATCGATGCGTTCTTTGGTGAGCACGCGGCGGCGCTGGATCAGATCTATGACGATCTGGTGCGGCTGCGCCACGGCATGGCACGCAAACTCGGCTATGAGAATTTCATCGCCCTCGGCTACAAGCGGATGCGCCGGCTGGATTATGGACCCGACGACGTTGCGCGCTATCGCGACGCGATCGCGGCGCATGTGACGCCGCTGATCGCACGGCTGCTGGAACAGCGCCGCGCCATTTTCGGCTGGGATAAGGTCTTCGCCTGGGATGAGCGCATTATCGATCCGCTCGGCAACCCGACGCCGCTCGGCGGGCATGACGATCTCCTCGCCGCCGGACAGGCGATGTACGACCGGATGAACCCCGAAATCGCCAGCTTCTACCGGTCGATGAAGGATGGCGGATTTCTCGATCTGAAGAACCGGCCGGCCAAGGGCAATGGCGGGTTCTGCACGACGTTCGATAGTGTCGGCATGCCGTTCATTTTCGCCAATTTCGTCGGGACGAGCGGGGATATCGATGTGCTGACCCATGAGATGGGTCACGCGTTCCAGGCCTTCGCCAGCCGCGATCTGCCGGGCGTCGATTATCTGACGCCGGGGATGGAATCGGCCGAAATCCATTCGATGAGTTTCGAGTTCTTCGCTCATCCGCATGCCGGCCTGCTGGTGGGTGAGGCCGCCGCGGCGCGGTATCGGCAGATGCACCTGATCGCGGCGCTGGCGTTTCTGCCGCATGGCGCCTGCCTCGATCATTTTCAGCACGAGGTTTATGCCAATCCGGACATGACGCCAGCCGAACGCCGCGCGACCTGGCGGCGGCTTGAACAGCGGTATACGCCGTGGCGCGATTACGGCGATCTTGCCAACAGCGCGGCGGGCGGCGCCTGGCAACCTGTGCTGCATCTTTATCTGATGCCGTTCTACATGATCGACTACGCGCTGGCGCAATGCTGCGCGCTGCAATTCTGGTCGCGTTCGCGCAAGAATTACACCGTCGCGCTGGACGATTATATCGCGCTCTGCCGGCGCGGCGGTTCGGCGCCGTTTCTCGACCTCGTCAAATCCGCCGGGCTGATCTCGCCGTTCGAACCCGGCGCGCTGGAGGCGGCGGTCGCCGAGGTCGCGCGTATTCTGCTCTGACTTCTACTGTGACCTTGGCCTCGCCTGCCGGGAACCGGCGGCGTCAGGGACCGGGCTTCACTGTGTCGCGGGGCGGGGTGGGGCGGAATGAGGCCTTCCTGTGGCGTCGCTGCGTCGGCTGGCTTATAAGGTTTTGAAACTCTCGACCGGAAACCCAGCCCATGCCGCATTATCGCTCGCGTACCTCGACCCATGGCCGCAACATGGCCGGCGCCCGTGCGCTCTGGCGCGCGACCGGCATGGGCGATGGGGATTTCGGCAAGCCGATCATCGCGATCGCCAATTCGTTCACGCAATTCGTGCCCGGTCATGTCCATCTGAAAGACATGGGACAACTCGTGGCGCGCGAGATCGAGGCGGCGGGCGGGGTGGCCAAGGAGTTCAACACCATCGCGGTCGATGACGGCATCGCGATGGGGCATGGCGGGATGCTGTATTCGCTGCCCTCGCGCGAATTGATCGCGGATTCGGTGGAATATATGGTCAATGCCCATTGCGCCGATGCGCTCGTGTGCATTTCCAATTGCGACAAGATCACGCCGGGCATGCTGATGGCGGCGCTGCGGCTCAATGTTCCGACCATCTTTGTCTCCGGCGGTCCGATGGAGGCCGGCAAATATGTCGCCAAGGGCGAGACCAGGGCGGTCGATCTGATCACGGCGATGGTCGCCGCCGCCGATCCGACGCAAACCGACGAGCAGGCCGCGGCGATGGAACGTTCCGCCTGCCCGACCTGCGGTTCGTGCTCGGGCATGTTCACCGCCAATTCGATGAATTGCCTCACCGAGGCGCTCGGCCTGGCGCTGCCCGGCAACGGATCGCTGGTCGCGACCCATGCGGATCGCAAGCGCCTGTTCGTCGAGGCGGGGTGGCAGATCGTCGATCTGGCGCGGCGCTATTACGAGCAGGACGATGCCTCGGTGCTGCCGCGCGCGATCGCCAGCATCGCGGCGTTCGAAAATGCGATGTCGCTGGATATCGCGATGGGCGGATCGACCAATACAGTGCTGCATCTGCTGGCCGCGGCCCAGGAGGCGGGCCATGATTTCACCATGGACGATATCGACCGGTTGTCGCGCCTTGTGCCGAATTTGTGCAAAGTCTCGCCCTCGGTTGCGAATGTCCACATGGAGGATGTGCACCGCGCCGGTGGCATCATGGGGCTGCTCGGCGCGCTGGATCGGGCCGGGTTGCTCAAGCGGGATTGCGCGACCGTGCATCAGGCGACCATCGGCGAGGCGGTGGCACTCTGGGATGTGATGAACGGGCGCGAACAGGCAAAAACCCTGTTCAGCGCGGCACCGGGCGGGGTGCGGACCACCCAGGCGTTCAGCCAGTCGCGCCGGTATGAGACGCTCGATACCGACCGGGTCGCGGGGGTGATCCGCGATGTCGATCACGCATTCAGCCCGGATGGCGGGCTCGCGGTGCTGTATGGCAATATCGCGCGCGACGGCGCGATCGTGAAAACCGCCGGGGTCGATGCCGCCAATCTGGTGTTCACCGGGCCGGCACGGATTTTCTTCAGCCAGGATGACGCGGTGGCGGCGATTCTGGGCGATCGGATCGTCGCCGGGGATGTCGTGCTGATCCGCTACGAGGGGCCGAAGGGCGGACCCGGGATGCAGGAAATGCTGTACCCGACGTCGTATCTGAAATCGAAGGGGCTGGGCAAGGCCTGCGCATTGATCACCGATGGCCGGTTCTCCGGCGGGACCTCCGGGCTTTCGATCGGGCATATCTCGCCGGAAGCCGCCGAGGGCGGGACGATCGGGCTGGTCGAGGAAGGGGATATGATCGCGATCGATATTCCGTCCCGCCGGATCGATGTTCTGGTCGATGAGACGACACTGGCCGCCCGCCGCGCGGCGATGGAGGCACGCGGCGCTGACGCCTGGCTGCCGCTGGGCCGGGATCGCGTGGTCTCCGCCGCGTTGCAGGCCTATGCGGCACTGACCACGAGTGCTGCAAAAGGCGCGGTGCGCGACGTGAAACAGGTGCAACGCCGCTGAACCCGCGAATTGTTCCGATAGCGTAACGATTTTTGCGTGCAAATGCGCTGCCCGCCGATCAGCGATTTTT
>NZ_JBMFGY010000163.1:0-5638 GCF_049977125.1 Acidiphilium sp.
GTTTGGCAGTAATCAAGGCCAAATATAAAACGGGCGCTATTGCCTTTCTTGCTTATACCCCGACTCTTCGAGAATCCGTTTTAGGCTTGCCAAACGGCCCGAGAACGATTCTGGTGTAGTGATGAAGCAGCAAGGTTTTCTCGACGATGAATCGCGACGCGACCTGATTGAGTTGGCTCGGGATGGGTCGGCGGCGCATCGGTTGGCACGCCGTGCGAATGCTTTGGTGCTGCTGGATACCGGCATGAATTTCGCGGCGGTCGCCAAGGTCCTGCTGCTGGACGAGGATACGATACGAACCTGGCGGTTGTTGTACGAGGAAGATGGCATCGATGGTCTGGTCAGCTTTGGCTACGAAGGTAGCGCCTGCCGCTTGGACGACGAGCAGCAAGCCAGGCTGATCACGTGGATCACCGAGACCCTGCCGCGTTCGACGCGCGCGATTGGCGCCTGGATTGCGGCGGAGTTCGGCATTGAATACCAGAGCCGCTCCGGCCTGATCGCGCTCCTGCACCGGCTCGGCATGGAGCATCGCAAGCCGCGCGCGATATCGCGCAAGCTCGATCCCGAAAAACAGGCTGCATTTATCAAGGCGTACGAAAATCTGCTGAACCAGCTTGCAGATGATGAAGCGGTTCTGTTTGGTGATGCGGTCCATCCGACCCACGCGGTGCGTCCGGTTGGCTGCTGGTCGCCGAAAGACGTACCGGTCGCAGTGGAACAGAGTAGCGGGCGGGATCGTCTGAATATCCATGGCGCGATCGACCTTGAAACCGGCCGGACGGTCATGAAGGATGTGCTGACGGTGGATGCCGCGAGCACGATCATGTTGCTGATGGCGATCGAAGCGATGTACCCCGGCAAGCGCTTGATCCACGTCTTCCTCGACAACGCCCGATACCATCACGCCAAATTGGTCCAAACCTGGCTGGCGCGGACAGATTGCCGGATCAAACTTCATTTCATCCCGCCGTATTGTCCGCATCTCAATCCGATTGAACGATTGTGGGGGCTGATGCACAGGCACACCACCCACAATAAATGCTACGCCAGTTTCAAGGATTTCAGCATCGCAATGTTGGATTTCCTGCGCAGCGACGTACCCAAAAACTGGACTACCTGGTGTGATGCGGTCACCGATAATTTTCGTATCATAAACCCAACGAAATACCGGATTCTGACTTGATCGGGGTATATAAGGGCCGATTATGCCGCCAACCTTGCCGCTTGTTCGATCGCGACCCTCGTAAATCACATCTCGTCCTATCAACCTGGCAAAGTCCCCAGTTCATCTGAATGAAAGAGAATGATTGAGATTATGCGTGCAACGCGCTGATCAGTGAGCGATCGATCACATTCGGTGGAGCAAGGTTTTATTGATTGACCCGGGAAGGCAATGGGTCAATAAACTTTGGTAAAGATTAAAATCAGTCTGAAAGATGCCATGGGGGAACAGCCGTCTCAGACTCGTTCGAGCGATCCGTCGCAAAGCACAGACGTGCCCGAGATATCTGCGCCAGGGCGCGTTCGGCGTGTGGTCGACTTTCTTCTCCTGCCATGGACCGGCGTCCTGATCGCATTGGTGGCAGTTTCTGGCTGTCTCAGTGTCGCTTCACCGTATTTTCTCAGCACCAGCAACATAATCGGTACTGTCGCAGTTTATTTTTCCTGGATCTGCATCGCCGGATTCGGCGAGGCAATGGTAATGATCGGCGGCGGGCTCGACCTATCGGTTGGTTCTACAATGGGTCTCGCAGGGATGATCTCGGCGTTGGTGCTGTCGTCGGGCTTGGGACTGCCGCTGGCAGCTCTGGCCGGGCTGGCCGCAGGTGTTGGTGTCGGCCTAGCCAATGGTCTGGTGATCACCCGGATCGGATTGAACCCTTTCATCACCACACTCGGCTCGCTCAGCATAGTACGCGGCCTTACCTTCGGCGTGGTGCAGGGTATGGCGGTAACGCCACCGAACAATGCCTCTGGCACGCTATTCTCGGCCCTCGGAACAGGCAATATGTTCGGAATTCCCAACCCAGTTCTGATCATGCTCGGGCTCGGGGTTGTGATCTATGTTTTGATGACGACAACGCCGTTTGGTCGCCATGTTTATGGATTGGGCGGCAATGAGCAGGCTGCGCGGCTTCTCGGACTCAACGTAAATCATCTGAAAATCAAGCTTTATGTCGCCTCGGGAGTTCTGGCCGCGATTGGCGGGATGCTACTTACTGCCAAGGCCGGTACCGCGTTGCCGGATGCGGCGACGGGCTACGAGCTGAAGGTGATCGCCGCAGTAATCATCGGTGGCACCAGCCTCGCCGGTGGGCGTGGTACGATTCCGGGCGTGCTCATCGGTGCGGCGCTGCTCGGGGTGATCAACGACGGCATCGTTCTGCTCGGCATGGCCGGTTACTGGCAGCAACTGATCACTGGAGTGGTGATCATTGTCGCCGCGTCGATTGATATCCTGCGTCGCCGATTAGAAAGATTGCAGATTACCTGAACAACAATCAAGGAGGACATCGATGGCCAGTCATGAAATCATCCAACCAACCCGCCGTACCCTGATCAGGGGAGCTGGGGCCACCGCATTGGCGGGACTCGCCATGCCGGCAATTGCCCGTGCAGCGAAGCGTTACAGCATCGCTGTGGTTCCAAAATCACTCGATAATCCGGTATTCTACACCGCCCATTACGGTGCGATGCAGCGCGCGAAGGAACTTGGGGATGTTGATTTGATCTGGACGGCTTCGGCGACATCGGATGCAAGTCAGGAAGCCGAGATCATACAGAATTTGATCACCCGCCATGTTGATGGCATGGCGATCGATGCCAATGCGCCACAACCCCTTATCGCACCGATCAACGAGGCCGTGGAGAAGGGAATTGTCACCATCACATGGGATTCGGATGTTCCAGGTAGTAAGCGCGAAGTTTATTACGGTGTCGATAACACCAAAATGGGCGCGCGAATGGGCGAACAGGCGCTCAAGTTTATGGGTAAGCCGAGCGGCAAAGTGATTCTCGTTTCGGGCGGTCCTGGGGCAACAAATCTGAATGCGCGGCTGGCCGGCGTGAAGCAGATGATGGGCAAGCACAAGGGGATTGAGTTCCTCGGCCCGTATTTTGACGATGACGATCTGACCAAAGGTCAGGAACTTATGAACAATCTGCTCACAGCGCATCCGGACGCCGGGGCGATCGTCAACGTGGCGGCGGTGGCGTTCTTCGGCAAGGTCGCTGCGATGCCAAAGCTGATCTCTAATCACGGCAAGGTAAAGATTATCGGTTCCGACGTATTAGCGCCTGAAATTCCGCTCGTGCAGAAAGGCTATGTGCAGGCGCTGGTCGGTCAGGACTATTGGGGATGGGGGTATCAGACCGTCACGATTATCCATAACATGCTGACCAACAAGAATTGTCGTTATCCAAAGCTGGTACCTCAGCACATGCCGGTTGTCACCAAAGCCAATGCCGATCACTGGGCGAAGATCTGGAAGGAAGCGGCGACACCAGCAGGGGCGGCGCGGGCTTTCAGGGAGGCACCGGTCGGGTGCATGGCTACGTAACGATGCCGGATGCGGTCCTGAGCTTACACGGCATCCGCAAACACTACGGTGCCGTACGGGCACTCGATGGCGTGGATTTTGGGATCATGCCCGGTGAGATCGTATCGCTGGTCGGTGACAACGGGGCGGGTAAATCAACCCTCGTCAAAATCATGTCGGGCGCGGTGCAACCAAGCGCCGGGCAGATCCGCTTCGATGGCGTGCCGGTGATATTTGAGTCACCGCACGATGCACGCGACGCCGGTATCGAAACCGTCTATCAGGATCTCGCCGTAGTGCCGGAACTCGACGCCGAGGCCAATCTGTTCCTCGGCCGCGAATGGACCGGCACTGGAATGCTGTCGCGCTTCTTTCTCGACCGCAAACGAATGCGCGAGGCTGCGGAGGCGCATATCCGTTCACTAAAGGTCAATCTCAAATCTGTGCATCAGCCGGTTGGGCTGCTGTCCGGCGGGCAACGGCAGAGTGTTGCGGTGGCGAGATCAATTTTATGGGGGCGCAAAGTGATCATTCTCGACGAACCAACTGCGGCGCTAGGTGTCAGGGAATCGCGCGGCGTTCTCGATCTGATTTTGGAATTACGGGCGCGGAATTTCGCCGTTCTGATGGTCAGCCATTCGATGCCACATGTATTCGAAGTATCAGACCGGATTTTCGTGTTACGCCAGGGGCGGGGTATCGCCGTAGTCGACCGTCACCGCACCACGATGAATGAGATTGTCGGGCTGATCACCGGGATCCCGGTCTCGGCGGATATGATTGCTGCGGGATAAAAGGGTGCAACGACGGCGAAGTCGCGATTTTCGGCGAAAACCCTGCTCGCATCTACTGCAAGGCCGTCGGCTCGGCCCCTCTCACGCCATTCCGAAGCATGTAAGGCGAAATGACCCGCAAAGACTTGGGGTGGCACCCATTAGTCGGACGGATTGCAGAGGCTCCGATTTTTTGGACAGGTTTTTAAGCTGAAGTTTTCACTAATTCGAATGCAAACTCCCTGTATTTATTGACAACGTTTCCGATCTGCTCGAACAGAACGACGAATGAGCAACACAGCGCGCCCGATACATGACACTGGAAACCATCGCGCCAATTAGCGATACTGCGCTCATCAGAATGCCAGCACTGGCAGCCTGAACACGCAGCCAATGATGCTCGGGATATCGCTCCTACACCACGTCATGGGGCACGATCTCCTGAACCTCCCTGGTAACAACCGGATAAGCAAAGATGTTACATTGTGATGACACTGAACTCCTCACGCGCTACTCCATATGACAGGGCAGGTAAGTCTGGCTGACCCTCCGTCGATAAGGCACCGTGGCGGCCATCTCAAACAGGATGGCTTCCGGTTGTCCGGGCTCGCTGCCCTTGCTCTGCTCAGTCTTTTGACGGCGTGCGACACCAAACCCGTGACCAGGATCGATCTTGGGACAACCGCCCAAAGCCTTCGGGCACGCAGCCTAACCAACGAACGGCTGGACCGGTTTCTCGCAACCATGGGCGAGGGGCGGCATCCGGCGTGGAACATGCGGACGCTGGCGTTGGTCGCACTTTATGAACGGCCGAACCTGCCGATTGCCAACACTAATTACTTTGCGGCCCAGGCCGGCGTGATCACGGCTTTGGAAATCCCCAACCCGAAACTCAGTCTGAATACCGCTTACAATGCGACGGACTTCATTCCAAACCCGTGGAGCATCGGCCCGACGGTTACTTTTTTGATCCGTAACTTTTTCAGCACCCACGCGCGGGCCGCCGCAGCCCGCCAGCAGGTGGTGGCCGCGCGGCTGGCCATTTCAAGTGCCGCCTGGGTCGAATGGGGCGATGTTTATCGCACATTTTCCGGTCTGTGGGCCGCCCGGCAATTCTTGGTGCTGGCCAACGACCAGGAGCGGCTCGCAGGCGAGATTTATCAGGCAACGCTGGAACGCTACAACGCCGGCGCCGCCTCGGCCACGGCGCTCAATCTCGCCGAACTCGCCATGCAGAAAACCGCGTTTGCCGCCAGTACCGCGGTTTTGAACGTGCGGGTGGCACGAACCGCGCTGGCCAGTGCCGTCGGCTTGCCGGTGCGG
>NZ_JBMFGY010000164.1:0-5596 GCF_049977125.1 Acidiphilium sp.
CCTTTGCCGGCAGCAGGCGCCTGCCACGCGGCCCTCACCTGAAATCACGCGTCTTCACCTTGATGGCGTCGATATGCCGGTCCGGCACGAAAATGTTCCGCGCCGCGGGGACTGGATTAGCGCGCGGCGTTGCATCGTCGCGCCCGGCGATGCTGGCGAGCGCTGCCGATAGATCCGTCAGCCGCTGCGCGATCAGATGAACCACCTCGCCCTCGCGCTGAACTCGCCCGCGCACGGCGATCATGCCGGCGGTCAGGACAATCGGGCGCTGGGTCTCGTAAAGCCCGGGCCAGATCACGAGGTTGGCGATGCCGGTTTCATCCTCGATCGTGATGAACATCACCCCCTTGGCCGAACCGGGCCGCTGGCGCACCAGAACGATGCCCGCGACGTCAAGCAAGGCGCCGTCACGCGCGCCCATGGCCTGCGCACAGCTCACCATCCCGTCGCGCCGCAATTCCCCGCGCAGATACGCCACCGGATGCGCGCGCAGTGACAGGCCGAGATGAACATAATCCGCGACCACCTCGCCACCGCAGGTGAGCGGTTTCAGGGCGACCGTCGGCTCGCTGAGTTCCGCCCCCGATTGCCCGCCGCGTTCGCCGGCCGCCGCGAACAGGGGCAACGCCTCGTCGCGCAGCGCCTTGATCGCCCACAGCGCCTCGCGCCGCGCCAGGTGGAGCGATGGCAGAAACGCATCGGCCTCGGCCAGCCGCACCAGTGCCGCCGCCGGAATCCCGGCCCGCCGCCACAGATCATCGACCGAGGCAAACGCCCGATCGGCACGCGCCGCCACCAGTGCCGCCGCCTGTGAAACGGCGATCCCCGCCACCATCCGCAGCCCCAGCCGAACCGCGCACCGCTCCGGCGCATCGGTCGGCTCCAGCGTGCAATCCCAGCGCGAGGCATTGATGCAGACCGGCCGGATCGCAACGCCATGCTCGCGCGCGTCGCGCACGATCTGCGCCGGCGCGTAGAACCCCATCGGCTGGGCGTTCAGCAGCGCGGCGCAGAACACGTCCGGATGGTGGCATTTCAACCAGGACGACGCGTAGGCGATCAGCGCAAACGATGCCGCGTGGGATTCGGGAAACCCGTAGCTGCCAAACCCTTCGAGCTGGGCGAAAGTGCGTTCGGCGAAATCCCGCTCATAGCCGTTGGCCACCATTCCGCTCACCAGCTTGTCGCGGAAATGCGAGACGCCGCCGGTGAATTTGAACGTCGCCATCGAGCGCCGCAGCTGATCCGCCTCGCCCGCGCTGAACCCGGCGCAGGCGATCGCCACGCGCATCGCCTGCTCCTGAAACAACGGGACGCCGAGCGTCCTGCCGAGCACCGCCTCGAGTTCCGGCTTCGGATAGACCACCGCCTCCCTGCCCTCGCGCCGGCGCAGATAGGGATGCACCATATCGCCCTGGATCGGCCCCGGCCGCACGATCGCCACCTCGATCACCAGATCATAGAAGGTCCGTGGCTTCATTCGCGGCAGCATCGCCATCTGCGCCCGGCTTTCGATCTGGAACGTGCCCAGCGTGTCGGCGCGCCGGATCATTGCATAGGTGCGCGCGTCCTCGGCGGGAATCGTGGCCAGATCGAGGTCGATTCCCTTGTGCCGCGCCAGCAGATCGAACCCGCGCCGCAGGCAGGACAGCATGCCCAGCGCAAGGCAATCGACCTTCATGAATTTCAGCGCATCGATGTCATCCTTGTCCCATTCGATCACCTGACGCCCGTCCATCGCCGCCGGTTCGATCGGCACCAGCTCATCCAGCCGGTCGCGCGTCAGCACGAACCCGCCCGGGTGTTGCGACAGGTGGCGCGGCGTGCCGATCAGCTCCCGCGCCAGCCCGATCGCCAGTTTCAACCGCCGGTCATCGAGGTTGAGGTTCAGCTCGGCGGTATGTTTGGGTTCGATTCCCGCGTCGGACCAGCTCCAGACCTGCGCGTTCAGCGCGGTGATCAGATCCTCCGGCAGTCCGAGCGCCTTGCCGACATCGCGCAACGCCCCCTTGGTCCGATAGCGGATCACGGTGGAACATAGTGCCGCGTGATCCCGGCCATAGGTCTCGAACACCCATTGCATGACGATCTCACGCCGCTCGTGCTCGAAATCGACATCGATGTCCGGCGGTTCGCGCCGTTCCGCCGAAATGAACCGCTCGAACAACAGATCATTGCGCGCCGGATCGATCGAGGTGATTCCGAGCACGTAGCAGACCGCGCTGTTGGCCGCCGAGCCGCGCCCCTGGCACAGAATCCCCTGGCTGCGGGCAAAGCGCACGATCGCGTTCACCGTCAGAAAATACGGCGCGTAGGCGAGCTTCCCGATCAGTTCCAGCTCGTGGCGCAGCGTTGCGGCGACCGGCTCCGGCACCCCTTCCGGATAGCGCTGTGCCGCGCCGTCCCAGGTCAGCCGGGTCAGCGCCTCCTGCGCGGCGCGGCCGGGGATCGCCACTTCGTCGGGATATTGATAGCGCAACTCATCGAGCGAGAACCGGCACCGGTCCGCGATCTCCATCGTCCGCGCCACCGCTTCGGGATATTGGGCGAACAGCCGCCACATCTCCTCCGGCGGTTTCAGATAGCGATCGGCATGGCGCTCCCGGCGAAACCCGGCATCGTCGATGGTGCAGCCATGGCGGATGCAGGTCACCACATCCTGTAGAATCCGCCGCTCCCTGGCGTGGAACAGCACATCGTTGGTCACCACGGTCGCGACCCGCGCGCGCGCCGCCAGCTCCGATAATTCGAACAGCCGCAGCGCATCGTTCGGCCGCCGCCGCAGCGTCAGCGCCAGATACGCCCGATCGCCGAAAACCTGGCGCAGGCGGCGCAGGTTACGCGTACAGCTCGCATCCGCCGCGTCCGGCACCAGCACCGCGATCAACCCTTCGCCAAAGGCGGCCACATCGGACCAGTCGAGCCGGCACCGCGCCTTGCCGCCGCGCTGCTTGCCGAGCGAGAGCAGGCGGCACAGCCGCGCATAGCCCGCCCGGTCGATCGGGTAGACTAGAAGCGCCATGCCATCGCTCAGATCGAGCCGGCAGCCGACGATCAGGCGAATCCCGCCTTCCCTGGCCGCGACATGGCCGCGCACGATCCCGGCGAGGCTGTTGCGATCGGTGATCGCGAGCGCCCCGATGCCGAGATGCGCCGCCTGGGCGAACAACTCGTCGCACCCGCTGGCGCCGCGCAAAAAGCTGAAATGCGAGGTGCATTGCAACTCGGCATAGGCGGTGGCGTTCACCCGAAAATCCCGTGCAGAAACCATTGCTGCGAACCCGTCGCGGCATGCTCGCCATCCCCGGCGCGAAACACCCAGAACCGCTCGCCCGCGTCATCCTCGATCCGGAAATAATCCCGCACCGCGATCATCTCGGCATCGCGCTTCCACCATTCGCCGAACACGCGTTCGGGCCCATCCGCGCGTCTGACCCGCCGGCGGATGCCACGCCAGGTGAAGCTGACCGGTGGATGATCGGGCAGCAGGGCGAGCGTCTCGATCGCTTCGGGGTTGGGCAGCAATCGCGCCGGGCGGGGCCAGTGATCCGGCCAGCCCGCGCCGACCGGTGGCGCGGTCGGGGCGATCCGGCTCAGGCAGCGTTCCGGCACGTCGCTGGCCACCGGCGCCAACCGATACAACCGATCGGCGCCAATACGATTCGATATTGTATCGATCAAATCGGTGATATCGATCTCCGGCGCCGCGGCGAGCAGCGATGTCATCTGCCGCGGTCCGCACGGTTCGACCCATGCGGCGGAGAGCGTCATGATCTCGATGCCGAAGCCGGGATCGATCGAGCCGATCCGGTCGCGCAACAACCGGCTCAGGCGTGTGGCGTTGCGCACCGGCGCCGCGGTGCCGACCCGTATCGCCTGCGCCTGCGCATCGACCCGATGTAACACGAGGTCGAGCCGCCGCGCCCCGAGTCCCTTGGCGTCCAGCAGGGCGCAGAGATCACCGACCAGCCTGTCGATGGAGCGGGCGATGGTTTCCGCCGCGCCGATCGGCTCGGCGAAACTCTGTCGCACCTCGATCAGGTCCGGCGGGCGTGCGGCCTCGATCACCTCGGCCAGCCTGCCCAGCGCCTGATCCAGCCTTCGGTGCAATTGCGGGCCGAACCGCAGCGCGAGCGGCGCGCGTGGCTGATCGGCCAGATCGCCGATCCGCGTGAACCCCAGGTGATTTAAATCAGCGACCATCGTTCCGGGCAGACGCAGTGCTGCGACCGGCAGCGCCGACACAAGGTCACGCGATCCGGATTCCGGCGCCACGACCATTCTCTCCGCCCCGTACCGCGCCAGCGCATGCGCCGCACCCCAGCCATCCGCCATCGCGGCGCGCGCGGTCACTCCGGCGCCGGCCAGCCGCGCGATCACATCGCGCAGCATCGCCGTCTCGCCACCGTGCAGATGCGCCGCCCCGGTCGCATCGATCACCAGCCCGTCGGGCGGATCGGCCGCCACGATCGGCGCGTAGCGGCGCTGCGCCCACAGCGCCAGACGCTCAAGCCCCGCCGCGTCCGCCCGCGGGTCGGCGTTCCTGATCGCAAGCCCCGGCACCAGCGCCTGCGCCTGGGTCACCGCCATGCCGATCCGCACACCGCGGCCGCGCGCCGCTTCGCTCGCCGCGAAAACGATCCGCCGGCTGCCCTCCCGATCCGCGAGGATCAGCGGCGCTTCAGGCGAGGGCGGCGCGGCCCGCTGGTCGCGCGTGAACCGATCGATCGGCCAGTTCGGCAGAAACACCGAGACGACCCTGGGCATCGCATGCCTCCACGTTGAAATCCGCCGTTTCGCCCGCCCGGCACCGGATCAATTCGACATGCCAGCGCGCCCGCCCGATCCCCGCCACCGGCAGCGGCACCGAAGGCAGGGCGCTGACCCGCCATCGCGTCGCCGCGGCGGTCGGCTGTCCGAAATCACGGGCATCCGCTTGCCGCCGCCAGCGCCGCAGCGCGATCCCCGGTGTGCCGGAGCTTTCCGCCGCCAGCTGCAGCCGCCGTGACGGCGTCATTGAAAGCCGCCCCAATTCCGCCACCACGCCGCCCAGCCCGCCATGGCGCAATCCCTCCTCGAAACACGCCATCACGGCGGTTTCATCCCCGGCCTCGACATAGATCACCCGGTCGGCCGCCAGACCGGCCTGAGCCAGCGCCGGCGCGAACAGATCCGGCCGCGTCAGGCACCACAGCACCGGCCCCGTGGTCCGCGCCATGATGCCCGCCGCGAACAGCGCCGCCGCCGCGCCATCGATTGCGCCATTGCCACCGCCCGCAACCTCGTGCAGCGACCCAAGGGCCAAGCCGCCGCCGGGCAGCCGCGCATCGAGTTCGGCCACCCCGAACGGTAGAACGGCGGAAGCGCGCCTTCCCCCGGCCTCGATCCGCCGGATGGTCTCGCGTAACGCATTCAGTTCGGGCGCCGGTTGCACGTTGGGGACCAGCCTTTCGGAGGTGAGAAATGTTCTTTATTTGTTCCTGTCTTCACCTAAAAGTCAACCCACAAGACGACCGGTATGCCGACCTTGGGCCGGCATTATCAGGTTGAGCGGATGGGGCTGCTAGAGCGTGATGCTTTCAGCGTAACGCTCTAG
>NZ_JBMFGY010000165.1:0-3412 GCF_049977125.1 Acidiphilium sp.
GCACGATCGCGGATCTCGCCGGTCGCGGATGGGCTCGGCAGGGTCATGGCGCCGCCGCCGAAATCGATGGTCAGCTGTCCCCCGCCGGTATGCGCCCTCACCACAACCCCGCCGGCCAATCCTGCCAGACGAGCGGCATAGGCGCTTGCCGGTGCGTCATACAGATGTTCGGGCGCGGCACATTGGCTGATCCGACCGGCTTCCAGCACCGCCACCCGATCCGCCAGATGCGTGCAATCGGTGGGATCATGCGAGACGCACAACGCCGTCAGTCCGGTATCGCGGATCAGGCGCCGCAGTTCGACCCGCAATGTTTCACGCGTTTCCAGATCGAGGCTGGAGAACGGTTCATCGAGCAGCAGCAGCCGGGGTTGTGCCGCCAGCGCCCGGGCGATGCCGACGCGCTGCTGCTGCCCACCGGACAGGGTCGACGGCAGGCGCCGCGCACAGGCGGCAACCCCCATCCGTTCGAGCAACTCATAAGCGCGGGAACGACGATCGCCACGCCCCGGTATGGCAAGTGTCACGTTTTCGAGAACCGACAGATGCGGCCAGAGCGCGAAATCCTGAAACACCATCCCAAGCCCTCGGCGCTCGGGGGGAACGAAAGTGCCATTGGCATTTTCCACGATCGTGTCGCCGATGCCTATCACACCGCAATCCGCCCGATCGAGCCCGCCCACCAGCCTCAGCAGGCTCGTCTTGCCCGATCCGGATTCACCGGCCAGCACGAGGCACTCCCCGGCATCAATCGAGAGCGACAGATCATCGAGTACCGCGCGCCCCGCGATCCGCCGCACGACATGCTGGACGGTCAGTGCCGCGGTCATGCGTGAACCGCCCGGCGCGGCGCCGCCAGTCGGATCGCAGCGAGGCAGAGCAATGCCAGCCCCGTCATCGCCGCAAACCCCAGAAGTGCGAGCCGAGCCGCGGCGGCGAATTCGCTCATCTGATCGAGCGTCACGATGGCCACGCCGAGCGGTGTCTCGCCTGGCGGATAGAGCAGCTCCGAAATCGGCAGTTCGAACATGATCGCGCTGCAGACCAGCAGAAACCCGTAGGCGATTGGCTCGGCAAGCAGGGTGGCTTCGATGTCGATCGCGCGGGTCACGAGCGCCAGCCCGTGGAGCCGGGCGGCCGCACCCAGATTCCGGTCCAGATCGCCAAACGCCCCCTGAACCATGCGCAGCGCGATCGGAATCATCCCGGCCGCATAGGCGATGATCAGAAGGGCGGTGGTTCCATACAGCGGCAGCACCCCATTATTGAACGCCACGATATAGGCCGCACCAAGCACCAGCCCCGGAACTGCGAGATTGGCGATCAGCACCGCATCGATCGCACCGGTCAGGCGTCGCACCCCGCCAGCGCGGATCTTGATCAGGGTAATCGCCACCAGCATCGCCAGCGTCGCGCCGACCAGTCCGAACCCGAGCGACCGCAACACCGCACCGAGATGCGGGGTGGCGGCAGCAGGCCCCGCCAGCGCGCGGGTCGCCAGCGCCACGATCGGCACGGCGGCCCCGACCAGCAGCAGCACAGCGACGATAAAGGCGACACCGCCCGCCGCGATCCGACCTGGGGGGCACCTTAGCACGGCGCGGGCGCGGCCGGTGCGCAACGCGGCATTCCGGCGCTGGACCGCGAAACTGGCTGCGGCCAGTACCGCGGCCAACCCGATCAGCCGCCAGCACAGGATGGCAGCCCCGGCAAAATCGGTCGGTGTTTCAGCAAGTCGCTGGTAGATCGCATAGGTCAGGATCGGCAGACGGGTCGCGGTACCGAGCGTCGCCGGAATGCCGAATTCCTGCATCGTCTCGATCACGGCGATGGCGAATGCGGTGACCAGCGCAGGGGTGAGCAGGCGCAGCGAAATCCCGAACCGCCGGATGCGGCTCAACCCGTGGATCAGCGCGGCTTCGCCAAGCGCCGCCCCCGTGCCACCGAGTGTCGTACGAGCGACGAACGCCGAGAACGGCACCGCCTTGACGACATACAGCAGGATCAGGCCCGCAGGTCCGAAAAACGCCTGACCAGCCAGCGTATCCCGTCCTGCGGGCGTTCTGAACACGATCATCCACCCGGTTGTCAGCACATAGCTCGGGGCCAGAAACAGCACCCAGAGCGTCACCCCCGTCAGCATGGCGACCGGCCCGGATCGCGTGGTGATGAACGAGGCTAGAATCGCACCCAGCGGTGCCGCAATCATACCGGTGACTAACCCGAGCCCCAAGGAATCCAGCAACGGCTGCCATCCGGCCCCCTGGTGCGTCGCCCTCAACAGCGGCAGAATCAGCAGCCTGATCAGCGGATAAGCGAACAGAAACAGGATCAGGGCCAGTACGACGGCTTGACCGACGATCTGGGCGCGTTTCACGAGCCCGATCCGATGATCGTATGCGCAAACCAGGCCGTGATCTCGTCCTGCCGCGCCCCCCAGCGTTCCGCGTTCAGCCGGCCGAGATCGAGCGTATCGAGGGCTGGCAGCGCCTTCCGAGCGGCGACATTCGTAGTGACCGGCCAGTAATACCCGTCACCCTCCCCGTATTTCATGCGGATCATCTGGCCGGCCGGCGAATTGACATAGGCGATGAACCGCAGCGCTTCGGTCCGCCGTCGCCCCTGTAATCCCTTCGCCATGACGATCACATTGGGCAGGGCGTAGGAGGGTTTGGGAAACACCACGTGCAGGTTGCGGTCAATATTGTCCGCCGTGTTGATCGCCGCAGATGACTGCACCACCGCCAGCTTGATCGTGCCGTTCCGCAACGCCGCCAGCGTGGCGTCGTTCTTGGCGAATACATGCAGCCCGTTGGCTTTAAGGGCCTCGACATAGGATTTGCCGGCGGGCCACCCGCCCGCTGATTTGATCATGCCGGCCAGCGCCGGATAGGTCGGGCCGGAGATCGAGGGATCGTTCATCCCGATGTCGCCCCGATAGACCGGTTTCAGAAGATCGGCCCAGGTGCCGGGCACCGGCAGGTCGCTCGACCGCGGTGCGATGAAAACACCGGCCAGGGTCAGTCCGGTTGGGACGAACGCCCCGTTCGGACTGGTCATGCTCTGCCCGATCGCCGACAGATCCGCCGGTGGCTTCAACCCATGCGCCAGCAACCCGGCCCGATCGAGCAGAACCGCCGCGGTCGCGCCGTCGAACCATCCCAGATTCCAGTCCGGATGGTGGCCTTCCGCCGTGATCCGCGCGAGCAATCCCCCGGTGGGCAGACGGATCGTCCTGACTGGAATCCCGGTCTTTGCGGTGAATGCCTTGGCAACGGCAGGCCCATAATCGAGGGCTGAGTAAACGACCAGACCCTGACGCCGGCTCGGCCACAGTAGCACGACAGCGACCACCACGACGATCATGCTGCCAATCAGGACGACAAGTTTACGCATTCGTTCCTCCGAAGCT
>NZ_JBMFGY010000165.1:3512-5593 GCF_049977125.1 Acidiphilium sp.
CTCCGAAGCTGAGCGGCGGATAATCGAGCGCGGACGAATCAGCAACATGCCTACGCCGTTCTAATCAATCTGTGATCAATGAACGCAAAATCTTATGTCATCTAAATGTCATAATTACTCGGTTGAACACAAGATTGCATGACGAACTGGGTTTCTACATAAGAGTTGAATTGCCGTACGTTTGCGATAGTATTTCGACCAAGACGAAAGCTGAAGTCGGGGCGCACGTCAGAGGAAATGCCCTCTGCGTGCATCCCGCTTACAAATGGTCTTGGTGGAAACGCCCGATCATGGGAGTTCCCACCAAAGTTGATAAAAACGGGTTGCGGATTGTGAGCCCGAACCCGCACGATAATCAGGACAAACTCCGGGTTCAGATAACCGCCGGCTTGGCAAGGCTGACGTCTCTGCCCGCAGGCTCACCGCCTATTTCTTCCAACGTTTTGCCGCTAGGCTCCGGCAGGGTCGCCATTGTCAGCAGAACGCCAAGGACGGAGACGCCGGCGGAGAAAAGCATAGCTCCCTTGACGCCGCCGGCCGCGCTGATGAAGGGGAAAACAAAGGTTCCCACGAACGCACCGAATTTTCCAATTCCTGCCGCCATGCCGTGCCCGGTGGTCCGGATGCTCGTCGGAAACACCTCTGCCGGCATCACGAAGGTTGTGCAGTTGGGACCGAACTCGATGAAGAAGAAGCTGATCCCGTAAAGCAACAGAAAGGGAGCGACCTCATGGGTGATACCAGGCACGAGCGCGATCGCGGCGAATGCCAGGGCCATGGCACCGAAGCCAATCACCTGCAGGCGACGATGCCCGACCGCATCCATGAAGAAGATCGAGGCGAGATAACCGGGAATGGCGAATATCGCGAAAACGATGAAGGCCCACGCACTGCCGGTGAGTTGCGAAGATGACGGTGCCAGAAGCTTGATGATCTCGGGCGTCGAAATCGCATTGCCGTAGAAGGCATAATCGTTGAGGAACCACGCGCCACCAGTACCAAGGATCAGCATCAAGAATTTCGGATTACTCAACATATCCCTGAGAGAGATGCGATTTGGCCGGGTATTCGCAGTTCCTGTGGGCCGAACCTGACCGTAAGAATAGGTCGCAATATCATTGGCAGCCTCACCGACATCGCCACGAACCAGAACCTTGTAACGTGGCGATTCTGGCATGGTGCGCCGCAGATAGAGCACGGCGAGCGGCGGCAGCGCCCCCAGACCGAGCATGATGCGCCAGATCAAATCTGACGGTAGCCCGGACGCTTCAAGCACCAAAGCAACGACGGGACCGAACGCGAGCCCAAGCCCCTGCATGCCGAAGACCATCGAGGTCAGAGCACCCCGTTTCTTCGCGTTCGCATATTCGGCCATCAGAACGGCACTCATCGGATAGTCGCCGCCAATACCGACCCCGAGAATCACTCGAAACACCAGAAGCCATATGAAGCTCGGCGCAAAGGCGCATGCCAGTCCGCCGATCACCATCAAGAGGGCTTCCATGCCGTAAATTCTCTTTCGGCCCACAAGATCAGCCAGTCGACCGAAAATAAACGCCCCGAGAAATGCGGCGACCAGAGAGATACTGCCCAGAAATGCAATCTGGGTACTGCCCAGGTGCCATTCCGGTTTTATGTATACAAGTGCAGAACCGATAATGAAAAGATCATAGGCATCGGTAAAAAATCCCATTCCAGCGGTAAATGCAGCCCGGAGGTGAAAGAAACTTATCGGTGCATTGTTAAGCGAGTCCAATACACCGGCTTCCTGCAATCCAGGGTTTGGCGTCTTTCCCATCTTCTGCTACTCCTATCTGAGATGAGCTGCCATCTACCCTCTTCGATCGACCTAATGTTTGACAGTTTGATGACATGCAACCAAATCGCTTTCACTTTTGGTTGAGCCGCAGCCAGCACATTTAATATGGACGGAGACAGACCCGATTTTCTACGAGCGTGAGTGTAACGGGCTCATCAACAGCGAATGTCCCCCTTTGACCGTAGCTGCTCATCCCCGCCGGGCTGTTTGTTGAATCGATTGTGAATTGACGTGACCACGTCGGATGGGATTCGACGGAGGC